>NZ_JBSFPX010000001.1:0-150171 GCF_053588415.1 Mycobacterium sp. NPDC003449 | reverse complement strand
CGGAAATTGGGCAGTTTTGCGTCTGCTCGGCACACAGCGCTTCCGGCGAGCAGTCGCGTAGGTACCCCATTTCGGGCAATTCGGGGTACCAGGGCGTCTGCTCGCGGGTGTGGCGGGGTGCCTCGCGGTCGGGCTACTCGCCGCGATTCAGCTCAAAAACCGCCTCTGAGCACCCGATTTGGAGCATGCCCAAGGCTCCCGGTAACCTTGAATTCACCAACGCGGGGTGGAGCAGCTCGGTAGCTCGCTGGGCTCATAACCCAGAGGTCGCAGGTTCGAATCCTGTCCCCGCTACTAGGTAGAACGGCCCTCGGAGATTCCTCCGGGGGCCGTTCTCATATCGTCGGTGAACCGATGTGTGACGATTCGCCTTACCAAGGCGGACGGACATGCTCAGCTCGTCGCGGGCAGACCAATCCTGGTGCGGCCCAGAGCCGTCAGCTCGCCGGTGACTGCTTAGCCTGCCTGCGCAGGCGCTCCCGACGCACCAGCACCCACGGTTGGCGAAGCTCCTGTTCGCGGCGCTCAGCCTCGGACGCCAGGATCTGTTGGTAACGCTGCAGGAGTTGATCCCGCGTCAGCCCGAATTCGGACAGCACCTCCTCGGCGGGCGGGCCGCCGTATGGCGCCCAGCTGCGCATGAAGGTGACGATGTCGTGTGAGAAGCGATCCGCGATGCCTCCGTCCGGCATATCAGGATCTGCCCTTCTTCTTGTTGTAGATGTCGAAGCCGACCGCGGCCAGCAGCACCAGCCCCTTGATGACCTGCTGCACGTCGCTGCCGATCCCGATCAGCGACATCCCGTTGTTCAATACGCCGAGGACGAAGCCGCCGATGATGGCGCCGAACACGGTTCCCACCCCGCCGTTGGCCGAAGCGCCACCGATGAACGCCGCGGCGATGGCCTCCAGCTCCATCCCGATGCCGGCCTGTGGCGTCGCGGAGTTGAGCCGCGCCGCGAAGAGTAGGCCGGCCAGCGCCGAGAGCAGCCCCATGTTGACGAAGACCAGGAATGTGACCCGGTTGGCCTTCACCCCGGACAGCCGCGCCGCCGCCACGTTGCCGCCGACGGCGTAGACCTGACGCCCGAACACGGTGCTGCGCATGACGAACGCGTAGATGACGAACGCCACGGCCAGGATGATGCCGACGACCGGCACGCCCCGATAGCTCGCGAGCAGCAGGGTGAAGACGGCGAGGGCAGCGACGATCGCCGTGCATTTGAGACCGAACCAGCCGACCGGGGTCACGTCGAATCCGTAGCGGGACTGGGTTCGTCGCTGTCGGACCTGCTGCCAGATGGCCGCCGTCATGACGAGCACGCCGAGAATGACCGTGGGCCAATGGTAGAGACTGGCGGCGCCGAGCTCGGGCAGGAACCCGCTGCTGACCTGACTGAAGCTGTGCGGGAACGGTGCGATCGACTGCCCTTCCAGCAGATACTGGGTCGCGCCGCGGAACACCAGCATGCCCGCCAGCGTCACGATGAACGACGGAATGCCGACGTAGGCGATCCAGAAGCCCTGCCATGCACCGATCAGCGCACCCAGGAGCAGGCAGGCCGTGACGGCGAGGGGCCACGACATGTCGTGGCGGATCATCAGCACCGCGGACATGGCGCCGACGAATCCGGCGATCGAGCCGACGGACAGGTCGATGTGACCGGAGATGATGACGATGACCATCCCGATCGCCAGCACCAGGATGTAGCCGTTCTGCTGGACGATGTTGGTGACGTTGAGTGGTTTGAGCAGGATCCCGCTGGTCCAGACCTGGAACAGGATGACGATCACGGCGAGCGCGACCACCATGCCGTACTGCCTGACATTGCCGCGCAGGGCGGTCCTGAGTCGCGAGGTGTAGGAGTTCGACGGTGGCGGAGCGGGTGCGCTCGGCGCCGTGTCCAGCGTCGGGGTGGTCGTCATGGGGTCGGTCCCTTCATCATGTGACGCATCAACGTCTCCTGGGTCGCCTCCGCGCGGGACACCTCACCGGTGAGACGCCCCTCGTTGAGGGTGTAGACGCGATCGCACAAGCCGATCAGCTCGGGCAGTTCGGAGGAGATCACGATCACGGCTTTGCCCTGGGCGGCAAGGGAATTGATGATCGCGTAGATTTCATACTTGGCGCCGACGTCGATGCCGCGGGTCGGCTCGTCGAGGATCAGGACATCCGGGTCGGCGAAGATCCACTTGCTCAGCACGACTTTCTGCTGATTGCCGCCCGAGAGATTGCCGGTGGTCGCCCGCACCGAGGGCGCCTTGATCCGCATGTCTTTGCGGAATCGTTCGGCGACGACGGTCTCGTCGTGCTCGTTGATGGTCGCGAGCCGGCTCACCTTCGGCAGCGCGGCCAGCGTGACGCTGCGCGCGATGTCGTCCATCAGATTGAGCCCGTATTGTTTGCGGTCTTCGGTGGCGTACGCGATGCGATGGGAGATGGCCTCCGATACGGTGCGGGTCCGGATCTCTTTGCCGTCCTTGAACACCGACCCGCCCGCATACTTGCCGTAGCTGCGGCCGAACACGCTCATCGCCAGTTCGGTGCGGCCGGCGCCCATCAGGCCGGCCAGGCCGACGACCTCGCCGCGCCGCACATTGAGCGACACTCCATCGACGACCTTGCGCTGTTGATCGAGGGGATGGAAGACCGTCCAGTTCTCGATCGCGAACGTGACATCTCCGATGGGGTGTGGTTCCCGCTCGGGGAAGCGGTCCACCATGTCGCGGCCGACCATGCCGCGGATGATGTGCTCCTCGGTCAGTGTGGGCTCGATCGGCCGGGTCTCGATGGTCCGGCCGTCCCGCAGAATCGTGACGGTATCGGCCACCCGCATCACCTCATTGAGCTTGTGCGAGATGATGATGCAGGTCAGGCCCTGCCTTCTGAGCTCGGCGATCAGGTCGAGGAGATGCCGGCTGTCCTCGTCGTTCAACGCCGCGGTGGGTTCGTCGAGGATGAGCAGCTTCACCTGCTTGGACAGGGCCTTCGCGATCTCCACCAGTTGCTGCTTGCCGACGCCGATGTCGCAGATCCGGGTGCGTGGGCTCTCGCGCAACCCCACCCTGTCGAGCAGCTGCTGGGCGTGCGTCATGGTCTCGTGCCAGCTGATCACTCCGGCCGACGCGTGTTCGTTGCCGAGGAAGATGTTCTCGGCGATGGACAGCACCGGTACCAGTGCGAGCTCCTGGTGGATGATGCCGATGCCGCGGCGTTCGCTGGACCGGATGTCCTTGAAATCGCAGGGCTGGCCGTCGAATACGATCTCACCGTGGTAGCTGCCGCGGGGGTAGATCCCGCTGAGCACCTTCATCAGCGTCGATTTTCCCGCGCCGTTCTCGCCGCAGATGGCGTGGATCTCACCCCGCCGTACCGAGAGGTTGACTTCGCTCAACGCCGTGACGTTGCCGAACTGCTTGGTGATTCCCCGCATCTGGAGAATCGACCCGGTCGCCGTCACGCCAGCTGCGCCGGGGTGTAGTAGCCGGAGTCGACGAGGGCCTTCTGGTAATTGGTCTTGTCGACACTGACCGGATTGAGCAGGAATGCCGGCACCACCTTCACGCCGTTGTCGTAGGTGGTGGTGTCGTTGACCTCGGGTGTCCCGTCTTTGAGCAGTGAATCGGCCATCTGGACAGCGGATTTCGCAAGCTCACGGGTGTCCTTGAACACGGTCTGGGTCTGCTCGCCGGCGATGATCGACTTCACCGAGGCCAGCTCGGCGTCCTGGCCGGTGACGACCGGCAGCGGATTGGCCGCCGTACCGTAGCCGACACTCTTCAACGCCGAGATGATGCCGAGCGACATGCCGTCATAGGGGGACAGAACCGCGTCCACCCGGCCGCTCGTGTAGGCCTTACTCAGCAGATTGTCCATCCGCGACTGGGCGAGTCCGCCGTCCCAGCGCAGTGTGGCGATCTGGTCGAAGGAGGTCTGGCCGCTCTTGACGACCAGCTTGCCGCTGTCGATGTAGGGCCGCAGGACGCTCATCGCGCCGTCGAAGAAGAACGTCGCGTTGTTGTCGTCGGGGGAGCCGGCGAACAGTTCGATGTTGAACGGCCCCTTGCCCGATGCGAGCCCGAGCTTGTCGACGATGTAGCTCGCCTGCAGCACACCGACCTTGAAGTTGTCGAAAGTCGCGTAGTAGTTGACGTTTCCGGTTCCGCGGATCAGCCGGTCGTAGCTGACGACGGGGATGTGGGCATCGGCCGCGCGTTGCAGGGTCTGGGTCAGCGACGAGCCGTCGATCGGGGCGATGACGAGAACCTTGACGCCCTTGGTGATCATGTTCTCGATCTGGGACACCTGGTTCTGCACGACGTCGTCCCCGTACTGCAGATCGGTGTCGTACCCGAGTGACTGGAACTGCTTGGCCATGTTGTCGCCGTCGGCGACCCAGCGTTCCGAGGACTTGGTCGGCATCGCGATGCCGACCGTGCCCGTGGGTTGCCCGCCGCTGTCGGTTGCCTCGGTGGTGGTCGAGCGTCCGCACCCGGCGCTGGTGATCGCCGCCAGCGTGGCGAGTACGCCCACGACTCGAACAAAGCTCTTGCGCATGATTCCTCCGGTTGGATTGCTTCGCATCGCGGTCGCCTGTCCGAGTTATGCGAGCCGGTTGATGTGAGCGCTAACATCGATGATCTTGTGACGGCCATCACGCCCGTGTCAAGGGCTCGCACACCACGAATGTTGAGTGCTGACAACTGATTGACAGGTCCGGAATGTGAGCGTTAACATTCGGGCTGTGTAACGGCGGTCACACCACGTCCGCACGTGCTCTCGCCGCCTGCCGAAGGTAGCTGCGGGTGACGGCAGACCCCGGAGAACGGGGCTGTCGAGACGTCGTTCGGCCCGACCGCGCAGAGCCGGATCCCTGATCGGCAGCGACTAATGATGAGGAAGCCCCCGATGAGTAGCCAAGCCCAGCCCGCGACACCGAAGCCCGTGATGGCCGACGTCGCCCGGCTGGCCGGGGTCAGCCACCAGACCGTGTCGCGGGTGATCAATGGCTCTCTGCAGATCCGGCCGGCCACCAAGGCCAGGGTCGAGCGGGCCATCGAGCAGCTCGGGTACCGTCCCAACACCGCGGCGCGCGCCCTGGTGACCCGGCGATCGGGCATCATCGGCATCGTCGGCACAAACAGCGCCTTGTACGGACCGTCGAGCATCGAGCGTTCGGTCCAGGAGGCCGCCCGCGCGGCGGGCTATTTCTCCAGCCTGGTGCCGCTCGCCGAGGTGACCATCGAGACGCTCCGGGACGCACTGGATCATCTGGCCCGGCAGTCGGTCGAGGCCATCGTCATGATCGCCGCGCAGGAGGAGGCTCTCGACGTCGCGCACTCGGTGGATGCCGGGTCGCCGCTGATCGTCGTCGAGGGAGATCTGTCGGGCCGGGGACTCAGTGTCGGCGTAGACCAGATCGACGGTGCCCGCCAAGCTACCCGCCACCTCATCGATCTCGGCCATCGCGTTATCGACCATGTTGCGGGACCGTCGAACTGGACCGAGGCCAAGGGGAGACTGGCCGGCTACGAAGAGACGATGCGCGCCGCCGGGCTGACTCCCCGGGTGTCGTTCGAGGGCGATTGGACCCCGGCCTGCGGCTACCGGATCGGCCGCGAACTGGCGCGGCGGGGGGAGTCGACGGCGCTGTTCGTCGCCAACGACCAGATGGCCATCGGTGTGCTGCACGCGTTCGCCGAGGCCGGGATCTCGGTGCCGCGCGACGTCAGCGTCGTCGGATTCGACGACATCCCCGAGGCGGGCTACCTCAATCCGGCACTGACCACGGTCCGCCAGGACTTCCATGCGGTCGGCCGGGGTGCGATCGACCTTGTCATGGCGACCCTGGACGGCGTGAGCGTCGATGTGCCGCTCCTCGGGCCGGAACTCATCATCCGGGACAGCACCCAACGGTACGAGGAGACCACGTGAGCGATGAGAAGTACACGGTCGGAGTCGATTTCGGGACGCTGTCCGGCCGGGCGCTGGTGGTCCGGGTCAGCGACGGCCACGAGCTCGCCAGTGCCGAACACGCCTATCCGCACGGGGTCATCACCGATGCGTTACCGGGTAGCGCGGTGCGGCTTCGGCCACAGTGGGCGCTACAGGTCCCTGCCGATTATGTCGACGTTCTGCGTTCCGCGGTGCCGCGGGCGGTGGCGGCTGCTGGCATCGACCCCTCCGACGTGATCGGGATCGGCACCGACTTCACCGCCTGCACGATGGTGCCGGTACGCGGCGACGGGACGCCGTTGTGTGAACTCGATGAGTTCGCCGGCCGGCCGCACGCCTACGTCAAACTGTGGCGGCACCATTCCCCCCAGCCGCAGGCCGACCGAATCAATGCCGTTGCGGCCCAACGCGGTGAACCCTGGCTGCCGCGCTACGGCGGGCTGATCTCCAGCGAATGGGAGTTCGCCAAGGCGCTCGAGATCCTCGACGAGGACCCGGCGGTGTACCAGGCGATGGATCACTTCGTCGAGGCCGCCGACTGGATCGTGTGGCGACTGTGCGGCCGGTACGTGCGCAACGCCTGCAGCGCCGGGTACAAGGGCATCAGGCAGGACGGCCGGTATCCGTCGCGGGAGTTTCTCGCCGAGGTGCGGCCCGGTTTCGCCGACTTCGTCACCGAGAAGCTCGACCATCCGGTCGGCCAACTCGGGCAGCGGGCCGGGGTGCTCACCGCCGAGGCCGCGCGGTGGACCGGGCTGCCCGCGGGCATCCCCGTCGCCGTCGGCAATGTCGACGCGCACGTGACCGTCGCGGCGGCCAACGCGCTGCAGCTGGGGCGGCTGGTCGCGATCATGGGGACATCGACCTGCCACGTGATGAATTCCGATGTGCTACGGGATGTCCCGGGGATGTGCGGCGTGGTCGACGGCGGGATCAGTGCGGGCAGCTGGGGATATGAGGCCGGACAGTCGGGGGTGGGCGACATCTTCGGCTGGTTCGTCGACAACTGTGTCCCGGAGAGCTTCCAGGTGCAGGCGCGTCGTCGCGGTGTGTCGCTGCACAGCCATCTCACCGAGCTCGCGAGCCGCCAACGGGTCGGTCAACACGGCCTGGTCGCGTTGGACTGGCACAGCGGAAACCGTTCGGTGCTGGTCGATCACGAGCTGTCCGGGGTGATGATCGGGCAGACCCTGGAGACCACCTGCGTCGACATGTACCGGGCGCTGCTGGAGGCGACCGCCTTCGGGACCCGGATGATCGTGGAGACGTTCGTCAGCAGCGGTGTTCCGGTGGCCGAGTTGGTGGTGGCAGGCGGGCTGCTGAAGAACGACCTGCTGATGCAGATCTACGCCGATGCCGTCGGGTTACCGCTGTCGATCGTGCCCTCCGCGCAGGCGCCCGCGCTGGGCTCGGCGATCCACGCGGCCACCGCGGCGGGCGCGTTCGGCGACGTCGGCGCGGCCGCCGGGCAGATGGGCAGGCGAACCTGTGACGCCTACACACCGATTCCCGAGAACGCCGCGGCGTATGACCGGCTCTACCGCGAGTACGTCGCGGCCTACGACTGGTTCGGGCGCGGCAACGACATGATGCGGCGACTGCGCCGGATCGGAACCCGAGAGGCCGTTGGAGTCCCGTCATGACCATCACGTCCGACACTGACCGCGTCATCGCGCAACTGCGCCAAGAGGTCTGCGATCTGCACGCCCAGCTGACCCACTACGAGCTGGTCATCTGGACCGCGGGCAACGTCTCGGCCCGGGTGCCCGGCCGCGACCTGATGGTGATCAAACCCTCAGGGGCCGACTATGACTCGCTGACGGCCGCCGATATGGTGGTCTGCGACCTCGCGGGAAACCTGGTCGACGGAAGGCTGTCACCGTCGTCGGATACCGCAGCGCACGCCTATGTGTACCGGCACATGCCCGAGGTCGGTGGCGTGGTGCACACCCACTCCACCTACGCGACCGCCTGGGCGGCCCGGGGGGAACCCATACCGTGCGTGCTCACGATGATCGCCGACGAGTTCGGCGGTGACATCCCGGTGGGGCCGTTCGCTCTCATCGGCGACGATTCCATCGGCCGCGGCATCGTCGAGACCCTCAAGGGCAGCCGATCGCGTGCCGTGCTCATGCGCAGCCACGGACCGTTCACGATCGGCCGGACGGCGCGCGAAGCGGTCAAGGCCGCGGTGATGGTCGAAGACGTGGCGCGCACGGTCCACATCAGCAGACAACTCGGTGTCGCCCCGCCCATCGACGCCGACGACGTCTCGGCGCTGTTCGACCGCTATCAGAACGTATACGGCCAGAACGGCCGACGCCCCGAACCTTTCCAGGAGGACCAGCGATGATCGCGTCCCACCTCGTCACCGGCCAGGTGTGGCTGATCACCGGGAGCCAGTCCTTGTACGGGCCCGACATCCTGGACCAGGTGGCCGCCCAGTCCCGCCGGATCGCCGAACTGCTCGACGGCGGTACCGAGATCCCCGTCGAGGTCCGCTGGGTACCGGTCGTCACCGAGCCCGACCAGATCGCGCGGGTGTTCGCCGACGCCAACGCGGCCGAGGACTGCATCGGCGTCATCACCTGGATGCACACGTTCTCGCCGGCCAAGATGTGGATTCGCGGGCTCAAGATCCTCCGCAAACCGCTGCTGCACCTGCACACCCAGTTCGGTGTCGAATTGCCCTGGCACAGCATCGACATGGACTTCATGAACCTCAACCAGGCCGCCCACGGTGACCGCGAGTTCGGCTACATCCAGTCGCGGCTGTCACACCCACGCAAGACCATCGCCGGGCATGTCGGTGCGCCGGAGACCCGTCGCAGGATCGGTTCATGGGTCCGGGCAGCGCTCGGCACCGCCGAGCTGTCGACGCTGAAGGTCGCCCGATTCGGCGACAACATGCGCGGTGTCGCGGTCACCGAGGGCGACAAGGTCGAGGCCGAAGCCCATTTCGGGGCGTCGGTCAACACCTACGGCGTCAACGACCTGGTGGACGTCGTCGAGCAGGTCCGGCCCGCCGAGGTGGACAAGCTGGTCCGGGAATACGAGCACACCTACCAGGTCGCCGAAGTGTTGCGTCACGGTGGTGACCGGCACGCGTCGCTGCGCGACGGAGCCAAGATCGAATTGGGTATGCGGAAGTTTCTGCAAGACGGTGGATTCCACGCCTTCACCACGAACTTCGAAGATCTCGGCGGGTTGCGTCAACTGCCGGGGCTGGCGGTGCAGCGACTGATGGCCGATGGCTACGGGTTCGGCGGTGAGGGCGACTGGAAGACCGCGATCCTGCTGCGCACGGTGAAGGTGATGGCCGAAGGGCTGGCGGGCGGTACCTCCTTCATGGAGGACTACACCTACGATCTGACGCCGGGGCGCGAGCGGATCCTGGGTGCGCACATGCTGGAGGTCTGCCCGAGTATCGCGGGCGCGACCCCCGCGCTGGAAGTGCATCCGCTGTCGATCGGCGATCGCGAGGATCCGGTCCGGTTGCGGTTCACCGCGGCCCCCGCGGACGCGGTCGTCATCGGCATCTGCGATATGGGATCACGTTTCCGGCTGGTGGCCAATGAGGTTCGGGTGGTCGAACCGACCGCGGCACTCCCGAACCTTCCCGTCGCGTGCGCGGTGTGGGAACCACTGCCGACCTGGTCCACCTCCGTCGAGGCGTGGCTGATGGCCGGCGCGCCGCACCATACCGTGCTGACGACGGCCATCGGGTCACAGACCATCGCCGACTTCGCCGCGATGACCGACACCGAGCTGCTGGTGATCGACGCCGCCACCACGGTGCGGGATTTCGAACACGAGCTCAGGTGGAACGACGTGTATCACCGTGTCGCCGCGGGGCTCTGACCGGAGGGGGAGTCGATGATCGCGGCCCGCCTGCACGGCATCGGGGATCTGCGGATCGCCACCGAACCCGGCCCGGGCGAGGCCCCACCGGGCTGGTCGCTGTTGGCCGTGACATCGGTCGGTATCTGCGGCTCGGACCTGCACTGGTTCACCGACGGCGGTATCGGCGAGAACCGCATCGAACATCCGGTTGTGCCCGGACATGAGTTCGCCGCCGTCGCGGTCACCGGGCCGCACGCCGGGCGCCGGGTGGCCGTCGATCCCGCGATCGCGTGCCGGTCCTGCGAGATGTGCCGGAACGGGTACCACAATCTCTGCCCGGCAGTGCAATTCGCCGGCCACGGAACACTGGACGGCGCGCTGCGGGAACACCTGCTGTGGCCCGACCACCTTTTGCACCCGCTTCCGGACCAGGTCAGCGACGACGGCGGCGCGCTGCTGGAACCGCTCGGTGTGGCCATTCACGCCGTCGGGGTCAGCCACCTGCGTCCCGGCGCCGACCTTCTGGTGGTCGGCGCCGGCCCGATCGGCGTGCTCACCGCGCAGGTGGCGCGGCGGTGCGGGGCGCGCCGGGTCTTCGTCACCGAACCGCTCGAGCACCGCAGGGCCACCGCGCTTCGCGCCGGCGCGGACGAGGTCTTCGAATCCGGATGCGGGGCCGAAGCGACGCTCGCCGCGACGGGCGGCCGCGGTGCCGACGTCGTGATCGAAGCGGCGGGCACCGACGCCGCGATCGGGACCGCGGTGGCGGCCGTGCGGCCGGGTGGCCGCGTCGCACTGTGCGGCATACCGGCACAGGACACGTCGTCGTTCCCGGCCGCCGCGGCCCGGCGTAAAGGCCTGACCTTCGCGATGGTGCGCCGGATGAACGACACCTACCCGCGGGCGATCGAACTGGCCTCCGGCGGTGGTGTCGATCTGGATCTGCTGGTCACCGAACGCCACCCACTCACCGCGGCCGACAAGGCGTTCCACTCGGCCGCGCAGCGTCGCGGGGACAAGGTGGTAGTGGCGGTATCGACCAGCTGAGCGTGCTCATCGGCCGAGCACGCGGCATTCGAAGACCGGGTTACCTGGAACGGTGAACCACAGGCCCCGGTTCACCGTGCTTATACGCGTGTCCATGATCAAAACGCGACCGGCAGGTGCGCAGTCAGCAGGGTGTCGATGACCCACGAACTGATGTACGCGGCGTTGTCGTCCAGTCCGTACCCCACACCGGCGCCGTGGCGTGTCCTCACGAAGACAGCCTTCTTCATCGGCCTGATCGGGACCATCGGCGGCAGCCTGGCCTATGCGGTCGTCGTGGCTCCGGTGCTGGCCGGTTACCCTCGGGACCGCCCGTTCTGTCGCCGGGTAGCCGGCATGGTGTTGGCCGGTATCGGCACCGAGTTCCTGGTGGCCCTGTACTTTCAGCTCGCCGGTGTGGTCGCCAGGAAGACGCCGATGCCCTTCGGCGATGCGGTGGCCCCCGCCCAGATCTGGGCCTACCTCACCGCGCCGGCCAAGAGCGGTCAGTGGATCTCGACGGGGTGGCAGACCGCATTGCAGTACGGTCTGTGGGCGGTGGCCGCACTGACGCTCGTGGCGTTGTGGGCGCCGCGGTGCCGCCCGACTGTCGGTGCGCTTTCCGGAGTTTCGGCCGGTATGGCGATGGCGGCCTGGCTGGTGACGGCGATACCGACCAACCTGGCGACGACAACGCCCGACAGCGTGGCCGACGGGCTGTTCGAACACCTGCACGTGGTGGCGGTTTCGGCGTGGGCCGGCGGGATTGCGGTATTGACGGCGCTCGCCCTGACGACCCGCCGACGGCTGACACCGGCGGCCGGCGGGATGTGGGCGCGGCTGTGGACCCGGTTCAGCAAGATCGCGCTGATCGCGGTGGGATGTGTGTTGGTCAGCGGGGCGTGGCTGTCCTGGAAGCGGCTGGGAGGACCCATCGAACTGCTCACCACCACCTTTGGCCGCGTTCTGCTGATCAAGGTCACGCTGGTCGCGACGATGATCGCGGTCGGCGGCATTCACGAGTTCGTGCTCATGCCGCGGATTGGGCGGGCCCGGGCGGCAGGGGACGACGGATCGGTCTTCCGGTTGGCCGTCCGGGTCTATCCGAAATGGACTGCGTTGGAGTCGGTTCTGGCGTTCGCGGTGCTGGCAGCCCTCGCGTTCCTGACCGGTTCGGGGCGGATGGAGGCCGGTGACCTGCCCGACCCGATCGCCGGCCCGACCGTCCTCGCCATCGGTGCCGCCTGGGCGGCCGTCCTCGCGGTCTCACTGTTCACGACGTCGCGGGTGTCTGAGCGCTTGGCTGGGAGGCGGCCCGAAGTAGCCGAGACGAGTTTCTGATTCTCCGCTTGACGCGGCCCGCCAGCGTGTAGGTTATTCCCATTTGGAAGTAATTGTCCGCTTGTGCCAGGAAGGTGGGCACGAATTGCGACAGATGCCCCTGTCCCACAACACGTTTCTGGAAGGACTTCGTCATGCCTGCACCCACTGATGCCGAGTACTTCGACCTCGGCGACTGCACTCTCCAGAGCGGCTTGACGTTGCGCAACGCAACCCTGGCGTACAAGACCTACGGCGCGCTGAATGCGAACAAGACCAATGTCATCGTCTACCCGACCTGGTATTCGGGGTGGCACACCGACAACGAATGGCTGATCGGTACCGACAAAGCCCTCAACCCCGACGAGTGGTTCATCATCGTGCCCAACATGCTCGGCAACGGGCTGTCGTCCTCCCCGTCGAACACTCCGGCGCCCTACGATCGGGCCCGCTTTCCCGCCGTGACGTTCTACGACCAGGTGGAGGCACAGCACAAACTCGTGACCGAGGAGTTCGGCATCTCGACGATCGCGCTCGTCACCGGATGGTCGATGGGTGCGGGGCAGACCTACCAGTGGGCGGTGAGCCACCCTGAAATGGTGCAACGCGCGGCACCCTTCTGCGGGTCGAGTATCACCGCGCCGCACAACAAGGTGTTCCTCGAGTCGTTGATCTTCGCGCTCACCGCCGACGCAGTGTGGGCGGACGGTGACTACGCCCCGGACAGGCTCCCGGTCAAAGGGTTACGTGCGTTTGCTCGGGTCTACTCGGGATGGGGGTACTCGCAGGCCTTCTATTGGCAGGAAGCCTGGCGCGAACTCGGATACGCCTCGTTCGATGACTTTCTCTACGGGTTCTGGGAGGAATTCTTCCGCGACGGGCGTGACCCCAACAACCTGATCACCATGCTGCGGACGTGGCACAGCGGAAACGTCGGCAACACACCAGGGTTCGGTGGGGATGTGGAGAAAGCGCTGGCTTCGATCAAGTGTCCGTTGTTGGCGATGCCCGCCGAAAAGGATCTCTACTTTCCGCCCGAGGACGAGCAGTGGGCGAGCCAGTTCATCCCGCACGGCGAGGTACGGGTCATCCCCGGGATCTGGGGGCATTTCGCGGGCGGCGGGAAGAACCCGGCAGACACCGACTTCATCGATGCGGGAATCCGGGAGCTGTTGTCCACGGCGGGCTATTCGCCCGCCTGAGGCGCGGCGCTACCGGCCGCCGGCAGTGCCGATCCTGATCGGCCGGGCAAAGGTATTCTCGTGGCTGCCGTCGACCACGCAAACGGCTGCCGCCTGTTGCCATTTCGCGTAGTGGGGCGTCGGCCTACCGTGATGCAGGAGTTCCCGTGGTGGTCGTCGCGGGCCGCGACTACGGTGGCGGGTCGTCGCGCGACTGGGCGGCCAAGGGTCCGGCGCTACTGGGGGTGCGGGCCGTCATCGCGCAGTCCTTCGAACGCATTCACCGGTCGAACCTGGTTGCGATGGGGGTGATTCCGATCGAGACCACGGCCGGTCCCGATGACATCGCGCCCACCGGTGCCGAGGAAATCACCATCACCGGACTGGATGCGCTGAACTCCGGTGACACGCCATCGCGGGTGACGATTCACAGTGCCGGGAATGAGTTCATCGGCCGCGTCCGCCTCGACACCCGGCGCGAGGCGGACTATATCCGCCACGGCGGAGTGATGCCGTATGTGCTGCGGCACCTGATCGACGGTGCGCGGGATCGGCGATAGGACAGCTAAGTAGCGACGCTACGCAAAAGATGGTAGCAATGCTAGGTGGCATCGTCGAGAGATCGCATTGTGGCCGCCGCGCGGCGTCTGTTGGAACGCGGTGGCCGCGAGGCCGTGACCACCAGGGCGGTCGGCGCGGAGGCCGGTGTCAGCGAACCGACGATCTACCGCTACTTCGGGGACAAGGGCGGGCTGCTCGATGCGGTCGCCGAGCATGGCTTCGCCGAATGCCTGCGCCTCAAACCCGAGGTGCCCCAGGACGGCGATCCCGTCGACGACCTCCGTGCGGGCTGGGATCAGCACGTCGACATCGGGCTTGCCCATCCGGCTCTGTACGCACTCATGCATGGTGATCCGCGGCCGGCGACCGAGGTCCCGGCAGCAGCAGCGGCGTTCGAGGTGCTGCACGATCGCATCCATCGGATCGCCGAGGCGGGTCGGCTGACCGTCAGCGAGGAACGGGCGGCCCAACTCGTCCACGCCGTCGGTTCCGGCATCACGTTCGCCTTGATCGCGATGCCGCCACAGGCGCGGGATCGCACGCTGTCGTGGGTGGCGCGCGAAGCCCTGCTGGCGGCGATCACCACCGACACTCCCGCCGCGGCGGAACCCGGGCCGCAGGCCGCCGCCGTCGCGTTGCGCGCACTGCTGCCCAGGACTTCTGCGCTCACTGTCACCGAGAGCGCCCTGATGGCCGACTGGCTCGACCGCATCGCCGCGGCCGGGCCGCCCACGTGAAAGGAACGCCTATGGCACAACCACTTCCAGCCGACCTGCTCGACCTGCTGCGCAAGCCCAGCCCGTGCTTCGTCGCGACGCTGATGCCCGACGGTTCGCCGCAACTCACCGAGACGTGGGTGCATACCGACGGCGAGCATGTCCTGCTCAATATCGTCGAGGGGATGCAGAAGGCCAGGAACCTCGCCCGCGATCCGCGGATCGCGGTCAATATCGTCGACCCCGACAATGTCCTGCGGTTCTACGCGGTCCGGGGCCGCGTCACCTCCATGACCGCCGAGGGTGGCAGGGAGAGCATCGACGAGATCGCCCACAAGTACACCGGGGCGCCCTACGCGGACTACACCGGCGGAACCCAAAACCGCATCATCGTCACCATCGAGGCCGACAAGGTCACCCCGCCGTTCCGGGGTTGACCGGCCAGTTCGGGCCCACCTCCACTAAGCTACTACTAGTAAGTTACTTCTGGTAGCTTGGTGGTGTGTCCAGCACCGACCCGAGCCCGCGGCGCCGCCTGTCCAAGCAGGAGCGCCGCACCCAACTCCTGGGTGTGGCACGGGATCTGATCCGCGAGGCGGGCACCGAAGAATTCACCCTCGGGCGTCTCGCCGAGCGGGCCGGGGTGACCAAGCCGTTGGTCTACGACCACTTCGGCGATAAGGCCGGGGTTCTCGTCGAGCTGTACCGCGAATTCGAGGAGCGTCAGCGCGCGACGCTCGACGCCGCACTGGAGGGCGCCGACCGCGAGCTGCCGTCCGTCACGCGCGTTGTCGCCGGGGCATACATCGACTGCTGTGTCGCCGAAGGGCGGGAGCTGGCCGATGTGGTCGCCGCGCTCGCCGGCTCGCCCGCATTGAGCCGGCTGCGCCAGGAGGCCGAGGATGCCTACCTGGTCAAGTGTCGCAAGGCGCTGGCACCGTTCTCCGGTCCGATCGATGCGGCCGGTCTGCGCGCGATCATCGGCGCCGGCGACGCCCTGGCCCGGGACGCGCTCACCGGCCGGGTCAGTGCCGCTGAAGCCCGTAATACCTTGGCCCGCGTCATCGCGGCCATCGCCACCGACGACCGACACGACAAGAAACGCAGGTGATTTGATGATGTTCACGCATCCGCCGAAGCCGGGCACCGCGCTGTGGCTGTACGCGCATCCGCGCCGGGGCTCATTGAACGAGCGCCTGTTCCGGGACGGCGCATCCGCACTGTCGCAGAGCTATGAGGTGCTGACCTCCGATCTGCACGCCCAGCAGTTCGATCCCGTGCTGGGTGAGCGTGATCTGGGGGAGTTCGCCGGCAGCCCCGGCAACATCGTCGAGCAGACCGGCGACGTGTACTCACGGGGTCAACTGCCCGCCGATGTGCAGGCCGAACAGGCCAAACTGGCTGCGGCGCAGCTGCTCGTCGTGCAGTTCCCGCTGTGGTGGTACGGACCGCCGGCGATCCTGAAGGGCTGGTTCGACCGGGTGCTGACGAACGGATTCGCCTACGGCGACGTCGATCCCGAGCTCGGGTTGCCCCGACGCTACGGTGATGGCCACCTGGTCGGGCGCAAGGCGCTCATCGTGGTGACAGCGGGGGAGGACGCGCGCTCCATCGGCCCGCGCGGAATCAGCGGCGACATCGACTCCCTGCTCTTCCCTCTCGTTCACGGCACGCTCTGGTACGTCGGAATCGAGGTACTCGACCTTCATGTGGTCCACGACGCCGACGGGTTGGGGGCCGACGGTATCGACCGGGAGGTCCAGCGACTGCAGGACCGGCTGCGGACCATCGACACCGAGTCGGCCAAACCGTTCCGGCGGTTGCGCGACGGCGACTACCACGGCACCCGTGCGCTGCGCGAGGACCTGCACCCCGGCCGCACCGACCTCGGGATCCACCTGGCCGACTGCGGATGAGCCGGTGAGCCCGAAATCGAGAGCCGTCCTGCGACAGAGAGATTGAGACCGATGACCGACATCCCTTGGCTCGACCGACCCACCCTGGCGGAGGACCTCCTGCTTGTCCTGTTCCAGCCGAACGGCGGCCTGCGGTCCGGCACCGGCACCATCGCCGGGGAGAACATCCTCTTCTACGTGCTCGCCGGCGCGGTACTCGCCGATCTGGGACTGGGCGGGCATGTCGACACCACTGCCGGCACCGCCGGGACGAAAGTGCACGCCATCGAGGACAAGCCGCCATCGGATCGGATGCTCCGCTCCGCCTGGGAGTACGTCGCCGAGAAGCCCCGCGGAGTGCAGACTTTTCTTGCCGCGATCGGACCGTCCCTGCGGAGTCCGGTGCTGGACCGCCTCGTCGAGCGCGGCGACATCCGGCGCCGAAAGCGCAAGGCGCTCGGCCTGTTCAACACCACCGTGCTGGAGGACGGCGGCAGTGGGCGCCGGGAGCATCTGCTCGCCGAGGTCCGCGCTGCGCTCGTCGACAATATCGAGCCGACGCCCCGGGTCGCCGCACTCACCGCGTTGATCTCGGGAAGCGGGACGCTCCCGCAGTTCCACAAGGAGATCCCGTGGACCAGTGCCGTGATCACTCGCGCGAAGGAACTGGAGCAGGGTAACTGGGGTGCCGGGGCGGCCGCAGAGGCCGTCGCGCGTACCGTCACCGCGACCATCGTCAACAACGTCGTCATCGCGACGGCCGTCGTGCCCCGAACCTGAGGTCCCACAGGCGAATGTGAGACCGGGTATTCGGTCAGGCTTCGCGGGACGGCCGGCCGAGCACACGGCGTTCGAAGACGAGGCTCCATGCGGTGTCCATCGCGATGGCGATGGCGCCGACCAGGACGGCGTCGTCGCCGAGTTGGCCTCCGACGATGTCGGGGACCTTCGGGATGGTCGCGGTGAGTTCCCGCCGCATCGGTCCGGCGAGCAGGTCGACATTGCGTCCGATGCCGCCGGCGAGCACGATCAGTCCGGGGTCGAGCACGGCGGTCACCACCGACACCACATGCGCCAGTTTCGACGCCTCGCCCGCCACGACGCCCACCGCCCGCCGATCGCCCGCGCGGGCCAGGTCGAACACCGCCTTGGCCGTGGTGACGTCCAACCCGGCGTCGCGGGCCATTGCGACCACCGCCTGCCCGGCCGCGACCACCTCCACCGGGCCGGGCCGGTGCGTCGTTACGCCGGAGGGAACCGTGCCATAGGGAAGGTCGGCGATCTCGCCCGCGGCGCCGTGCGCACCGCGAAACAACTGCCCGCCCACCACAATTCCCATACCGATCCCGGTGCCGACGGTCAGGCACGCCACCACGTCGACGCCACGCGCCGCGCCCTGGGCGTATTCGCCGACCGCGCACAGGTTGGCATCGTTTTCGACCAGCACCTCCGAGCCATCGGCACCGAGCGTCGACACCAGCTCATGCAGCAGGCCGCGGCGTTCCCACCCGGGCAGGTTCGGTGCGCGGGACATGGTGCCCGCGGCGTTGTCGGGGATCCCCGGGGTTCCGAGGACGGTCACCACGATGTCGTCGGGCGCCAGGCCGGCCTCGGTCACGACCCGACGAACCGACTCCGCGACGCTGCGCAGCAGCATGGAGCCGGACCGGCTGCGATTCGGCTGTTCGAACCGCGCGACGACGGTGCCATCGAGGTCGGCGACCGCCGCGTGGAGCACACGTCTGCCGATGTCGACGCCGACGATATGACCCGCGTCCGGCGAGGCCCGGTAGATGACCGCGGCCCGGCCGGGCCGCGGCGCGCTTCGCCCGATCGCACGCACCAGACCGTGCTGCTCCAGATCCAGGAGTGCTTGTCCCACTGTTGGTTTGGATAGCCCGGCGTCGGCGGCGATCTGCGGCCGAGTGGCTTCCCCGTGATGTCGGAGCCGGTCAAGGACCAGCCGTTGGTTCAGCGCACGCATGCTGGCCGGCGTCCCGACCTGAGGTGCAACCTGCCCAGCCAACGCGCATCCCTTCGTCCTGATCGCAGAAAGCCTACGACCGCACTCTTCCACACTCGTCCGAAATATGTTAAGAAACTTTCCTAACAAAGCAAGGAGGTACGTCATGAGCGCGTCCACCCCGCAGCCCACACTCGAGCGCCGCATCGGCCCGCTGCAGGCGACGGCGATCAACATGACGCAGATGTGCGGCATCGGCCCCTTCGTCACGATCCCGGCGATGGTCGCGACGATCGGTGGGCCCGAGGCCATGTTCGGCTGGATCGTCGGCGCGGTCCTGGCCCTCGCCGACGGTCTTATCTGGGCCGAGCTCGGCGCCGCCATGCCCGGCGCCGGCGGCACCTACCTCTACCTGCGGGAGGCATTCCAGTACCGCACCGGGCGGTTGATGCCGTTCCTGTTCGTCTGGAGCGCCGTGCTGTTCATCCCGCTCATCATGTCCACCGGAATCATCGGACTCGTCCAATACCTGGGCTATCTGGTCCCGGGGGTGACCAGCGAATCGGGAAACACCCCGCTGGGCAAGATCATCGGCGTGGGTATCGTGGCACTCATCACGGTGGCGTTGTTCCGCCGGATCGGCCAGATCGGCAAGCTGACCACCGCGTTGTTCATCGTCATGCTCGTCGCGACCCTCTCCACGATCATCGCCGCCTTCACCCACTTCGACGGTGCGCAGGCGTTCGCCTTCACACCGGGAGCCTTCGGGGGCCATGGCACCTTCTGGGCCGGCCTCGGCGCGGGTCTGGTGATCGCCGTGTACGACTACCTCGGGTACAACACCACCGCCTACCTCGGCGCCGAGGTGCGCAACCCCGGCCGGACCATTCCCCGGTCCATCGTGATCTCGATTCTCGGCATCATGAGCCTGTACTTCCTGCTGCAGGTCGGAGTGCTCGGCTCGATCCCGCTCGACGAGATCAAGACCGCGACCTCGGTCGCGTCGACCGTGCTGGCACAGGCGTGGGGTTCGACGGTCGCGCAGGTGATCACCGTGCTCATCGTGATCGCGGCGATCGGCTCGGTGTTCGCCGGCCTGCTCGGCGGGTCCCGGGTGCCCTATGAGGCGGCCCGCGACAAGGTGTTCCTCCCGGTGTTCGCACGGCTGCACCCGACCCTGCATCTGCCGACCGCGGGCGTGCTCACCATGGGTGCCATCACGATCGTCGGCTCACTGTTCACGCTGACCACGATCATCAACGCCGCGGTGGCGACGATGGTCATCATCCAATCCCTGGCCCAGGTGGCGGCGATCGTCGTGCTGCGCCGCAGGCAACCGAATCTGCCCCGGCCGTATCGGCAGTGGCTCTACCCGGTCCCGACGGTCGTCGCCCTGGCCGGCTGGGTGTATGTGTACGTATCAGCGGCGTGGTCGTCGATTGTGTTGTCGCTGTGCTGGATCGCCCTCGGTGTCGTCGTCTACCTGGGCTACGCGAAGAAGGAACGCACCTGGCCGTTCGGGCCCAAGGAGATCAACGAGGCCTTCGCCGGCGCTGCGACATCCCAGGACTCCACCCGAACCGCGCACCATTAGCGTCGCCCACCCGCCGCCCGAGACCCGGGTATCCGGTCGCCGTGAGCCATCGCCCACACTGGTGGGTGAGCAGCTGGACAGCGCCGGGAAAGGATGACACCGGGTGGGGTGGCGTAGGTGATGGGAGATCAGACGAAAGCGCCTCGGGTGGGGTGCGTCTACCTGCCGCAGTTCGCGCCCGAGCGGCTGGCTGCCACGGCCAGGGTGGCCGACGATGCGGGCCTCGATGAGCTGTGGCTGTGGGAGGACTGCTTCCTGTCTGCCGGGATCTCGGCGGCGGCGATCGCGCTCTCGCACAGCACCACGTTGTCGGTGGGGATCGGTGTGCTGCCGGTGCCGATGCGAAATCCCGCGTTGACCGCCATGGAGATCGCGACACTGGCCCGCGCGTTCCCCGGACGGGTCCGGGTCGGTGTCGGCCACGGTGTACAGGACTGGATGGGGCAGATCGGCGCACGTGTCGGATCGCCGATGACACTGCTGCGCGAGCACCTGACGTGTATCGGGGCCCTGCTGCGGGGCGAGCGGGTGACGTTGCACGGCCGCTATGTGAATCTCGACGATGTGGCACTCGATTGGCCGCCGAGTCCGGACACCGAATTGCTGGCCGCCGCAACGGGCCCGAAGACGCTGCGGCTGAGCGGGGAACTCGCGTCTGGCACGATTCTCACCCACGACACCACACCGAGTGCGGTGCGGGAGGCGGTCGCGCAGGTGCGGGCCGGCGCCGGACACGCAGAATCGTCGATCGTGACCTACCTGCTGTGCGCGACCGGGCCCGACTCGCGGTCGGCGTTGGCCGCCGAGTACCGGCGGTTGGGCGGCGCGGAATCGTCCGATATCGGCGTGCACGGCAGCGCCGAGGAGATCGCCGCGGGCGCCCGCCGTTGGGTCGACGCGGGTGCCACCACGGTCGTGCTGCAGCCGACCATCGACACCGACATCGAACAGTTCGTGGCGTTCGTGGGGGAGCGGGTCAGGCCCGCCCTGCAGGGCTGACCGGCGCCCCGCGAATTGTGGCGGTACGCTTCAGAACTGGTGTTCGCCGCCGTCGATGTCGAGGTTCACGCCGTAGATGAAGCTGCTTTCGGATGAGGCCAGGAACGCTACAGCGGCCGCCACCTCCTCGGGCCGTCCGAGGCGGCCGATCGGAACCCCCTTGGCGAGTTCGGCTTTGAACGCCGCGGCCTTCTCCGAGCCGATTGCTGTGTCCACCCCGGGTGTGTCGATTGCTCCCGGTGAGATCGTGTTGACGCGTACGCCACGGTCTTTCAGTTCGTTGGCCCAGGTGCGGGCGAGCGAGCGGACCGCGGCCTTCGACGCCGAGTACAGACCGAAGTTCTCCAGTCCGTCGTCGGCCCGGATGGAGGAGTTGATGACGACCGATGCGCCCTCGGTCAGCAGCGGCACAGCCTTCTGGACGGTGAGCCATGTCCCGCGTACGTTGACGCCGAAGTTCTGCTCGTAGTCCTCCTCGGTGGCGTCCGCGAGTGGTGCGAAGGCGGCCAGGCCGGCGTTCGCGAACAGGACATCGAGGCCCTTCCCGCGGTCTCGGACCGCGTCGTAGAGCCGGTCCAGGTCGGCGGATTCGGCGATGTCGCCTACCACCGCCGTCGCTGCGGGCCCGATCGATGCGACAGCGGCCTCCAGTTCGGCCTTGCGTCTGCCGGTGATGAAGACATGCGCGCCTTCGGATGCCAGGCGGTGGGCGGCCGCGCGCCCGATCCCGGTACTGCCTCCCGTGACGACGGCGGTCTTACCCTCCAGCGTGCCCATCGGAACTCCTTCTGATTTCGGTATCGATCGGTACAGAAAGACCGTAGCACTTCGGTATCGATTGGTGCAGAAGGGTAGGATGCTGCGCATATGGCGACAGACCAGACGGCATCGATCGGCAGGCCCAGGGGCTTCGACGCGGACGAAGCTCTGGAGCGGGCCATGCTGGTGTTCTGGGAGATGGGCTACGAAGGGGCCACACTGGCCGAACTGACCGGGGCCATGGGCATCACCCGAACCAGCATGTACGCCGCCTTCGGGAACAAGGAGCAGTTGTTTCACCAGGCGCTGCAGCGCTATGTCGATGGTCCGGCCGGCTACCTGGCCCGGGCGCTGGAGATGCCGACGGCCCGCCAGGTCGCCGCGACGTTCCTCACGGGTTCGGTGCTCGCCACGACCCGTCCCGGCAGCCCCGCGGGATGCCTTGCGGTACAAGGTTCGCTGGCCGCGGGGGAGGCCGGCCGGCCGGCGCGGGACGCCCTGGTGACCTGCCGTGAGCAGACCTGGTCGCGCCTGCGTGACCGCTTCCGACGCTCCGTCGAGGAGGGGGATCTGACACCGGATGTCGACCCTGGGCTACTCGCGCGTTACCTCCTCACGATGGCGAACGGGATCGCCGTTCAGGCCGCAGGCGGGGTCGGCGCCGAAGAACTGCGGCGAGTGACCGAAGGGGCCCTGCGGCACTGGCCGCCGTTCTGACGACGGGCCGGGCGGAGCGGCCGAGTCAGGGCACGGTGGCGGCGGCCGCATACATCTGCAGCCGGACGTTGCGCGCGGCCGTCATGTGGTTTTCGGCAATCCGGCCTGCCTCCTCACGGTCGCCCGTCCGAATCGCGTCCATCAACTTCTCGTGTTCCTTGAGGACTTCACCCCACCGGTTCTGGTAGGTCAGCGTCGTCTCCCGGTAGCGAATGAGGTGGGCATGAAGCCGCATCAGCAGGTCGATCAAGGTCGCGTTATGGCTCATCGCCCAGATCACCTCGTGGAACTGGCGATTGGCCGTCGCCAGCCGCTCCGGATCGTCCTCGCGGGCGGCCTTCATCGAAGCATGTACCTGCTCCATCCGGAGAAGATCCAGGTCGGTCCGCCGTTCGGCGGCCGCCCTCGCGGCGGCGCACTCCAGGATGATTCGCACCTCGTAGATCTCCAGGATCTCCTCCGGACTGCGGGCCCGCACCTGCATACCGCGGGCGCCGCGCTCCACCAGCCCGTCCTGCTCGAGTCGCCGCAAGGCTTCGCGCACGGGCGTGCGGCTGACGTCGTACTTCGCTGCAAGGGACAACTCGGTCAGTGCGGTACCGGCCGCAAGCGTGCCGTCCACGACCGCTTCTCGTAGTTGTTCGTAGACGTCCACCCCTTTAACCTCTCCGCTGAACAATTGAATCCACGTGTATACCATACCGTGCCGCGGTCTTCACTGCGCGATCGGCGTCGGTGACGGGTGCGGATCCAGCAACTGCATGCAATGCTATACAACACCATGCAGTCACCGAGGAGGTAGCCATGCCCGCGAGACCACTCATCGATGTCGGCACCCGATACACGTCATGACGGCCCCCGAGGTGACCGACCACGCTGTCGCAACCGGGCCACTGCACGGCGTTCGCGTGCTCGACGCGGGTTTTGTCTACGCCGCTCCAATCGCCGCGATGCTGTTGGGCGACTACGGGGCCGAGGTGATCAAGATCGAATGTCCCACCGGCGACCCGGCGCGTAGCCACGGCTGGCAGAAGAACGGGCATGGACTGTGGTGGAAAGTCATCGCGCGCAACAAGAAAACGGTCACCCTCGATTTCCGGACCGACCGGGGGCGTGAGCTGTTGTGCGCCATGATCGCGGGAGCCGATGTCTTGTTGGAGAACTTTCGCCCAGGGGTGATGGAGCAGTGGGGGCTGGGCCCAGACGTATTGCATGACATCAACCCCGGGTTGATCATCCTGCGCGTCACCGGTTTTGGCCAGACCGGACCGTACGCCACCCGGCGCGCATTCGGCACGCTGGCCGAGGCGATGAGCGGATTCGCGCATCAGACGGGTCAGGAAGACGGCCCGCCGACCCTGCCGCCATTCGGTCTCGCCGACGGCATCGCCGGAATCACCGGTGCCTACGCGGTGAGTCTGGCGCTCTATCACCGAGATGCCCGCGGTGGCCGCGGCCAGGTCATCGACCTGTCGTTGTTGGAGCCGTTGATGGGGGTTCTCGGGCCGGCGCCGACCGTGTTCGACCAGCTCAAGGTCGTCCCTGGCCGGCACGGTAATCGGTCGCCGAACAATGCGCCCCGCAACGCGTACCGCACCGTCGACGACAGATGGGTTGCCGTCTCCGCGAGTGCCACCTCCGTGGCGAAGCGGGTCATGACACTTGTCGGGCATCCCGAGATCACCTCCGAGCCATGGTTCCCGGCGGCCGGTGAGCGCGCCAAACGCGCCGAGCTACTCGACGAATACGTCGCCACCTGGATCGGTGCCCGGAGCCTCGACGAGGTGATTGCGGCGTTCACCGGTGTGGGCGCGGCGATCGCACCCGTCTACGACGTCGCGCAACTGCTGGCCGATCCGCACATCGTGGCGCGGGAGTCGGTTGTCACCTGTGAGGACGAGGACCTCGGCCCGGTCCGGATGCAGAACATCTTCTTCAGGATGTCGGCGACGCCAGGGTCGGTCCGTTCCACCGGCCGCCGGTTGGGGCAGGACAACGAGACGGTGTACCGGGACCTGGCCGGCCTGAGTTGTGAGGACCTGACCGCGCTTCGGCAGCAGGGCGTGATCTGAGATGGACCGCAGCTACCTCTTCGTGCCGGGCCATCGGAAGACGCTGATGGAAAAGGCATTACGGGCAGGTGCGGATGCCGTAATCGTCGATCTCGAGGATGCGGTGCCGGGCCCGCAGAAGCCCGTCGCACGCGCCCTGGCTGCGCAGATGTGCGCCGGCGCGCCGCTGTGGGTGCGCATCAACGCGGTCGGCACCGAGGACTGGGTCGCCGACCTGGATGCGGTCGCCGGTTTGGCCGTTGGTATCCGGATTCCGAAGGTGGAGACACCCGAGCAGGTCGAGGCGGTCGCGCAGCGCTGCCCGGACACCCCACTCATCTGCGCGATCGAGACGGCCAGAGGACTGCTCGCCGCCGTCGAGATCGCCGCGGTGCCGCAGTGTGGCCATCTGGCGATGGGTGGTCTCGATTTGCGCCATGACCTCGGCACCGGCCCCGGCGCCGAGCCCATGCTCTATGCCCGCAGCCACCTGGTGGCGGCCGCACGGGCGGCGGGAATCGGCGCACCTATCGACTCGGTCTTCGCCGACCTGGATGATGCCGAGGGCCTGCGAAACGCGGCTCTGCACGCGAAATCTCTTGGCTTCTCGGGCAAATCTGCCATCTCACCGCGACAGCTGGACATCATCCACGAGGTCTTCTCACCGTCACCAGGCGAGGTGGAATGGGCGCGGCGCGTCATGGATGCCTTCACCGACCGTGGCGGGGAGGCTTCGCGACTCGAAACCGGCGAGTTCATCGATGTACCGGTTGCCAAGCGCGCCGCCGGCATCCTGACGCGGGCCGCCGATATCTCCCGCCGGGCGAAATAGCGGGATGGGGGCAACGCTTCCTCAGTTTGTTCCGTCGTTCCGGTCCGCGTCGAGGTCCGCACGCCGCCGCACGGAATCACGTCGACGTGGGACCGGCGCCAGCGGCGAATGTGAAATTGGTTACTCGAAACCCTTGACCCACACATCTGTATACGTTTGTATTCGTATGGGAGATGTTGTGCACAGTCCCGTTCGAAGCTCCACTCACGGCGGGGTGTAGCACCCCCGCATCCCATGGGACGGACCGTCCCCGACAGGAGGCGCTGATGAGGAACGTTCGCAAATTGGTGGGCAGGGCGCCGCTCGTCAGCCTCCTGATCATCGCCACCCTGGCCGCCGGATGCGGCGGCAACGATTCCTCGGCGGCCGACAACAACACCGTCCGTCTGGTGGTGAGCGAGGGGAACAGTCTCCCATTCATCGCCGCCGAAGCGGCCGAATCCCTTGGTGTGTGGAACGAGGAGGGGATCAAGGTCGAGATCGTCGACGCGACGTCGTCAACCGTCGCTGCGGCGATGGCGAGCCGCAACGCCGACATCAGCCTGCAAGCCGGGGTGCGGGCGGTGGGAGACATCGCTGCGGGACTGGAGGCCACGCTGGTGGCCGGGTGCGTACTCCCTTGGGACCAGTACATTTTGGCCGCGCCGGCCAGCGCAGCCAACTCGGCGGCCGACCTCAAGGGGTCGCGCTTCGGTATCAGTGGGTTCGGATCGGCCGGCCATTTCGCCACCATCAAGATCGCGGAAACGTTGGGGTGGAGCAGCTCCGACTATGAGATCGTCCAACTCGGCAGCCTCGACGGCATGATCGCCGCGCTCAAATCGGACCGGATCGACGCCTTCATCTGGAGCATCGAGCCCGTGCTGACCGCGGTCAAAGGGGGCTATGGCAAGGATCTCGGCAGTGTCGCGGACTTGGTCGGCCCCAACGCCTTCGAAGCGTTCTCGGTGCGTGACGAATTCATGAACGACAATCTGGACCTGACCAACAAGTTCTTCGACGGCTACTTCAAGGCCGTGGCGAAGTTGAAGGCCGATCCGGCGTGGGCGGAGAAGTTCGTCATCGACGACTGGAAGAAGGAGCCCAGCGTCGCAAAGGAAGCCGTCGACAAGCTGCTCCCTCTGCTCTCCGATGACGGGACCATCCCTGACGAGAACATCAAGGGACTGAGTGCCGCGGTCGCGGCCAGCGACGAGGCGCTGGCCGACTACGACGTCGCCGAGCACTACACCTACTGGAAGGACATGTCTTGATGCCTGCCGGCGGGGTGGCGCGGCGGTGGCGATCGGTCCCGGTCGGTCGGGCCGCACTTGTCCTCCGGACGCTGATCCTGGTCGGGTTGGTGGCACTGTGGGCGGCGGCCGTGCAATGGCGTTGGGTGGACCCGCATTTCGTGCCGTCGCCGTGGTCGGTGGTCACCGCGGCCGTCGATCTCCTGCAGGATCCGACGGCGCTTGAGGCATTCCGCCGCACCGGCGCGTCGATCGTGGCGGCGTTCGCGATCGGCTGCAGCACGGGAATCATCGCCGCCTGCGTGATCGCGGCCTCACCGCTGGTGCGGGAGGCGCTCAGCGCGCCGCTGGCATTCGTGCTCTCCACCCCGAAGTCGATCTTTCTTCCGGTGTTCACCCTGATCTTCGGGCTGGGTGGGGCGTCCGCGGCCGCGTTCGGTGCGTTCGAGAGCTTCTTCTATGTGGTCATCAACGTCCTCGGCGGGCTGGGACTGGTCGAGCAGCGCCACCTCCGGGTGGCGCAAGCCTTCGGGGCCAAACGCAGGCACCGATACGCGGACGTGATCCTGCCGTCGGCGTTGCCCGGAATCTTCGCGGCGTTGTGGTACGGCATCAAGCATGCGTTCCTCGGCGTCATGATCGCCCAACTCTGGGCGTCCGACGGCGGTATCGGCCCCCTGATGCGGACCTACTCCTCGGCGCTGCGCACCGACTACGTGATGGCCATCGTTTTGTTGATCACCCTCGTTGCGGTCGTCGCCGGTATCGCCTGGTCGGCCGCAGAACAGCGCCTCAGCCGTTGGCGCGGCGCCGGGCTCGGATCGATAGTGGCCACCGCTCCCGCCTGACGCCGATCGGCCCACCCGACACCGACTTTCCTAAGGAGCATCACCAGTGGCACTCGAGATCCGAAGTCTGGCCGTCAGCTATGCGAGCACCAAGGGTGCGGCGAACGCACCGGCGATCACCGACATCGACGCCAAAGTCGAGGAGGGCGAGTTCATCTCGATCATCGGCCCCAGCGGCTGCGGCAAGTCGACGCTGCTGCACTGTATCGGCGGCATGCTGACGCCGTCGCGTGGTGAGGTCACCGTCGCCGGCGAGCGGATCACCGGACCGGATCCGAGCCGGGCGGCCTTCGTCTTCCAGGACTACAGCCTGTTCCCGTGGCGCACCGCACTGGACAATGCGGCCACGGGGCTCCGGTTCGCCGGCCAGTCCAAGACCGACCGGCGCGCGGCGGCGATGAAGCAGCTCGAACTCGTCGGGCTGGCCGACCGGGCCGATGCCTATCCGTCCGAGCTCTCCGGCGGTATGCAGCAACGCGTCGCAGTCGCGAGGGCATTGGCCATGAACCCCGACATCCTGCTGCTCGACGAGCCGTTCGGGGCCCTCGACGAGCAGTCGCGGCGCCGGATCGGCGTCGAGATGTCGCGCGTGCTCACCGAAACCGGCAAGACCGTGATCATGGTGACCCACAGTCTCGACGAGGCCATCTTCTGGGCCGACCGAATCCTCGTCATGTCCGCCGGGCCGGGACGCATCGTCGAGGATCTGCGGGTCGACGAACCCCGGCCCCGCAGCCTGGAGTTCATGACCAGCTCGGGATTCGACCTGCTGCGCAACCATATCTTCCGGCGGTTGGAGGGACAGTCGGAAAGCCTGGCGCGCAAGGCGGTGCGGTGACCATGCGGACCCGGCTCGCCGTCTGGGGAATACGTCTCGCCATCGTGGCCGCGCTGTTCGGCTACTGGATCTACATGACCGGTCCCGGCCAGATCTCCCCGCTGCTGCTGCCCAAACTCAGGTTGGTCCGCGATCAACTGGGTGAGATCCTGACCTCATCGGAACTGTGGCGCGATGTGGGGATCACGGCCGTCGAGTTCGTGGTCGCATTCCTGATCGCATGCCTGGTCGGGGTGGGAATAGGCTTCGCGTGCAGCCGATCCGAGCTGCGGTATCGGGTCACCGAACCGTTGGTGGCGTGGGGCTACATGGTGCCCCTTGTACTGTTCTACCCGCTGTTCATCGTCTGGTTCGACATCGGCATGACCTCGAAGATCGCCTACGGGGCGCTGTCCGGTTTCTTTCCGGTGGCGTTCAACTCGCTGCGCGGATTCCGCGCCGTCGACCCCCGCTATCTGCGGGTCGCCCAGGCCTTCGGGGCGTCGGCCGGTCAGTCGGATCGCCAGGTGAAGCTGCCCGCGGCCATGCCGATGGTGATGAGCGGGATCCGGATCGGTGGGGCGCTGTGCATGATCACCGTGATCCTGGCCGAAATGCTTGCCTCCACACAGGGGTTGGGCTACGAGCTGGCCAGGGCTTCGCAGACCCTCAAGGTTCCCAGCGTGTACGCGCACATCGTCGTCCTGCTGGGATTCGTCGCGCTCGTGCAGATCCTGATCAACCGGCTCGGCAAGACCCGCTTCTCCTAGCGGTCCCGGGCGGATCTCGACCGACTAGATGAGGAAGGTGTTGCGGTGAGGTCGACGACTGTCGAATATTTCAGCGGTGAGGAGCGCGTGCGAGCGTGCTGGCACACCCCGGACACGGAGGGTCCCTATCGCGCGATCATCCAGGGCCCCGGCTGGTACGGGCTCAAGGACGCCAAGGCCTATGAGCGCTACCACTGCGGTTTCACCGGCGCCGGCCTCGCGGTACTGTCCATCGACTACCGGGGATTCGGTGAGTCCGAAGGGGAGCGCGGCATCGTCGACCCGAACCGGCAGCTGGAGGATCTGATCAACGGGGTCACCTATCTGACCACCCGGAACGACGTGGTTGACGGGGCTATCGGCGCGTACGCGACGGGTGGCACCGGGGGCGGCAATGTGGTGCTGCTGGCCGCCGCGGATCCCCGGGTCCGGGCCGTGATCAGCCAGGTTCCGGTGGCCGATGGCCGGGATTGGTTGCACCGCATGCGCACCGAATGGGAGTGGATCGAGTACCAGCGGCAATTGGCCGAGGACCGCCGTGCCAGGGTGCTGACCGGCAAGAGCAAACTCGTGCACCCGCGTGAGGAGATCATGGTGCAGACGCCGGAACGGCGCGCCTCGGGCTTCAAAAGCGATGTCGACGACAAGAATCCGACCGCGGTGCCGCTGTCGATGGTCGACCCGTTGTTGCGGTACCGGCCGGTGGATGCCGCCAGGGGGCTGCGTACACCGCTGCTCGTGATCGCCGTCGATGAGGATGCCACCACCCCGACCGATCACGCCGAGGCCATCTATGCGGCCGCGGTGGGCCCGAAAAAGTTGATCCTGCAGCGCAACAGCAGCCACTACGCCGCCTATGCCGCGTATGCCGATCGTGTCATCCCCGAGATGACGGCCTGGTTCGACGAACACCTCAGGCCCACAGGTGATGTCACCGTTACCGATGATGCCCGGACGGCAACCTCGGCACCGAGAAATCTAGGGGAGTAATGCGTACCGGACTTCTGCTGCCGCACTTCGGTATTCATGCCGACGCCACCCGGGTCATCGAGGGTTCGCAACTCGCCGAGCGGCTGGGATTCGACTCGGTGTGGGTGCGCGATCACCTGTTGTTCGCGCCGCACGGCGAGTTCGAACAGCCAGATGAGACGTTCTTCGAGGCCCTCACCGTGCTGACGGCGGTGGGTGCGGCCACGACGCGACTCACACTCGGCACCGGATCGTTGATTCCGTTCCGTCATCCGCTCATCACCGCCCAGATGCTCTCGACGATGACGCAGTTTCTGGGCCCCCGGTTGGTGATTGGCATGGGCAGTGGCAACTTCGACCACGAGTTCGCCGCGATCGGCCTCGGTGGGGTGCCGAGGCCGGAACTGGTCGTCGACAATATCGAGATCCTGCGTCGGATCTGGGCCGGCGAGACGGTGTCATGGCACGATCGGCCGTTCGACTTCGAGGACGCCAGGATCCGACCGCTGCCGACCGGTCGGATACCGCTGTGGTACTGCGGCAATACGCCGCGGTCGGCCCGCATCGCCGGGGAGCATGCCGACGGCTGGATGCCCGGACGGATCGGCATCGACACGTTGCGGGTGCGGGTCGACACCCTCGCCAAGGTGTCCGCCGATTACGGCAGGCCGCAGCCGAACGTCGGGATCATTCCGCCCACCGCGATCGGGAAGTCCCGCGCGGAGGCGCTGGCCAAGGTCAACGTCGAGGGTCTGCTGGCCTGGGCCAACAATGCGAAGTTTTGGGTGAAACCGGCCTCGGGCCGGTTCGAGACGGCCGACGATCTCAGGGGCGCACTGGTTTACGGCTCCGCCGACGAGGTGGTCGAGCAATGCCGTGAGCTTGGGGAGGCCGGGGTCAACGATCTGATCTTCGACTTCCGGCTGTCGTTCGACCAGTGGGAGGAGCAGATCGCGTTCGTCGGGGAAGAAGTCCTGCCCCGGCTGCGCTGACGGCCGGTGACGGCGCGGGCCGCTACCGGGCTGCGCCGTCACCGCCGAGAGCCGCCGGGTCGGCGCGCTCGGCGCGACCCCGCTGGATCAGGTCCCACACCCGTTCCGGTGTCAGCGGCAGCCGATCCGGCCAGATCCCGGTCGCCTGTTGCACGGCGGCGGCGACGGCCCCGCCGATCGGGATCCGCGCGCCCTCACCGACGCCTTTCGCGCCGTAGGGGCCGGTGCCGTCCCTGCGCTCGCACAGGACGGAGTCGAAACGTCTGGGCGCATCGTCGATGTGCGGGATCCGATACTCGACCAGGTTGGGGTTGCGGATCTGCTCGCCCTCGTAGATGAGCTCCTCGGTGAGCGCACCCCCGATGCCCTGGGTGGCCGCGCCCAGGTCCTGGCCCTCGACGCCGACCGGATTGATGGCGAACCCGACGTCGGCGACGGTCACCAGTTGATCCACCTTCGTCACACCGGTGTCCGGGTCGATGTCCACCGTCACCCCGGCCATGCCGATCTCCCAGAACGACGGCTGCTGGTCCAGCTCGTCGGCGCGGCGGACCACGCCGTGGCCGGTGATCTCGCCACCGCCGCCGCCGTACCACTTCTTGACGATGGGTCCGTAGTGTTCGCCGCGGCCGTCGTCGTGCACGATCATGTCGCCGACCCGCCGTACCTCGCCGGGGGTGCATTCCCACAGGTCCGCGGCCATCGAAAACAGCTGGCGGATCAGATCGGCGCACGCCCGCTGAACCGCGAGGCCGGTCAGCGTCGTGGTGCGGCTTCCCCCCGTGGTGCGTTCGAACGAGGTTCCCGCCGAATCCGATTGAAAGACACGCACCAGATCCAGGTCCAGACCCAGCTCCTCGGCGGCGATCTGGGTGAGCACCGACTTGCTGCCCTGGCCCATCTCGGTCGACCCGCTCAGCAGCAGTGCCGAGCCGTCCGGGGAGAGTTTGACCTGGGCAGTGGAAGTCGGATAGGAGCCGCCTTCGTTGGCGCCGCAGCCGAATCCGGCTCCCTGCAGCATCCCGGCGTGCGGTTCGATGTGGATCAGCGCGGTGAGTTCGGCGAAGTCGGCATCGAGGTCGGCATCCATCGGCCGCCTGCCCTTGATGAATACCTCGCCGCGTCGCACCAGGTTTCGGGAGCGAATCTCGTCACGCCCGATGCCGAGTCGATCGGCGGCCTGGTCCATATTGGTCTCGGCGGCCAGGTTCACCTGATAGGCGCCCAGCGCGCGGTACGAGGACGCCGGGGTGGTGTTGGTGTACACCAGCCTGCCCCGCACCCGAAGCGCCGGAATCGCGTAGGGGCCGAAGCAGCGGTTCACCGCCTTGGCCAGCACGGTCGAACTGTTGTCGATGTAGGCGCCGGTGTCCAGGACGATGTCGATATCCCGGGCGAGCAGTTTGCCGTCCGCGTCGAATGCACTGCGCACGAGCGTCGTCGCGGCGTCCGATCTGGTGGTGTAGATCGATTCCTCGACGCTCAGGTCGAGCTTGACCGCCCGCCCGGTCAGCCATGCGCCGACCGCGACCAGCGGTTCGATCTTGGTGTACGACTTCGATCCGTACCCGCCTCCGATATAGGGGACGGTCATCCGCACCCGGCTCTGCGGCAGGTCGAACGTGCGGGCCAGGTCCTTGATCACCATGAACGGGTGCTGGGCCGGGCTGACCACCTCGAGCACACCGTCGGCGAAGCGTGCGCTCGCGTTGTACGGCTCCATCGCATAGGCATACAGCGACGGGTGGAAGGTCCTGGTCTCCACCACGCAGTGCGCGGCCTCGAACGCCGAATCGACGTCTCCCCAGCCCTGGGTGAGCGTGTTGGCGACATTGGGATCATCGGCCGACCGGGTGACCTTGACCGAGCTGACCGAATCGCCCGAGTAGGACTGCTCGTGCAGCACCGGCGCGCCGGGTTCCAAGGCCGCCTGCGCGTCGAGCGCGGCCGGAAGTTCGTCGTACTCGACCTCGACGAGCCGGGCTGCATCGTGGGCGATGTGCCGGCTCGTGGCGATCACCAGCGCGACGGGTTCGCCGTAGTAACGCACCTTGTCCAGGGCCAGGATCTGATGATCGGGAACCATATGTCCGAAATACGGGTACAGGCCGTCGATATCGTTGCCGGTGATCACCGAGACACATCCGGGCACGCCCACCGCATCCTCGGCGTTCACCTTCACGATTCGCGCATGGGCGCTGTCGGATCGAACCACGGCCGCGTGCAGGGTGTCGGGCAGCCCGGTGTCGATGGCGTAGCGGGCTTCACCGGTCACCTTGGCCCGCGCATCGACCCGGTCCACCGGGTGTCCGACGATCCGGTAGGGATCGCCGTTCGCGTCGACGTGCGGGGTGTCCCGAAGGTGCCGGGGCGCAGGCCGGTGCGTGCCCGCGATCCGGTGCGCGGCCTGCTGAACAGCCTCGACGATCGGCAGGTAGCCGGTGCATCGGCACAGGTTGCCCTCGAGCGCGTGCTCGATCTCTTCCCTTGTGGGGTCGGCGTTCTCGGCGAGCAACGCCTTGGTCGCCATGATGAATCCCGGCGTGCAGTACCCGCACTGCAGTGCCGTGCAGTCGATGAACGCCTCTTGGACCGGGTCGAGGCTGTCGCCGCCACCGGCAAGGCCTTCGACCGTCGAGATGGCCGTTCGGTCAGCATCGACGGCCAGCATCGTGCAGGCACTGACCGGACGGCCGTCGGCGAGTACCGTGCACGCGCCACAGACCTGGGTCTCGCAGCTCACCTTGGTACCCTTCAAACCCTGTCGCTCGCGCAGAAACTCGGCCAGGGTCAACCGATTCGGCACGGATTCGTCGACCCTGCGGCCGTTGACGATCGTGACAATCCCTGACTCATGCATCGATCGTCTCCTTCATCCTCGCGACCGCCCTGCTGATGAACACCCCGGCCAGGTGCCGCTTGTATTCCTCGGATCCGTTCAGATCCGGGAGGACGTCCAGGCCGGGAAGAATCGCACCGAGGTCGACGTCATCGATCGACGCAGCGTTGAAGGGCTGCGGCCGTTCGCCCACCGCGCCGACCACGATCCGCACCGGCTCCGGTGGGTGGGCCCGGTCGGCGACCACACCGATGCAGACCGTCGGATACTCGGCCGGTTGGTGGCGGAGGTAGACGTGGTGTTGCTCGGCGATGGGAATGTGGATCGCTTCGAGCAGTTCGTCCTCGGAACGGTCGGTCTCCATGGCACCGAGCACAAAATCCTCGATCGGCAGCGTCCGCCACCCGGCGGTGGAGCGCAGGGTTACCTCGGCGCGCAGCGCGAACAATGAGGTGGTGACGTCCGACCTCGGATCGGCGAAGCAGATGTTCCCGCCGATGCTGCCGGTCGCGCGCACCCTGGCGTTGCCCAGCAATGAGCAGGCCGTCGCCAGCATGGCGGCGTGGCGCCGCACCTCGGCAGAGCCGGCGACGTCGCGGTGCCGGGTGGTCGCGCCAATCGTCAACCGGGTGGATGAGGTGGTCACGCCGCTGAGCTGTGCTACTCGCTTGAGGTCGACCAGATGTTCCGGCGAGAGCACACCCAGGTGCATCGCCGCCACGAGTTCGGTGCCGCCGGCGTAGGCGGTGCCTCCCTCGGCGAGGTGACCGAGCGCTTCGTCGAGCGTCCCTGGTCGCGAAAGTGCAAAGTCGGGAATCACTTCGGGCTCCTCATCTGAGTTGAGCGCCACCGCCCACCGCCGCCGAATATTGATTGACAGTCGGTGCTGCATTCGCAGGTAATCGTTGCATCCTAACGCATACAATCGTGTACGGACGGTGCGATACCCGAAACTGTCCGGCCGGATGTGGCCGCGAGAACCTGCCCGCAGGCGAGTTCGGCGAGTTGGGGCGATACCTCACCCGACTCTTGACGTACACCAATGTATGCAGCAGTATATCGCTTCATACCGTTGCCTTCACGGAGGAGGCTCATATGTTCAGCCGCGCGCCGGGCCGATCGGAAATGCCCGAACGGCCTCTCAGGACCGCAAGGCAATCCGTTGGCGTAGTTGCTTGTTCACCCGGGTGGATCGGGTGACCACCCTCGAAGCCCCGCCCCGAGCCGTCGAACCGCCGACTCCCGCGCCGGACAAGCGCAGGTTCCGGTTGAGCCGCAATTCGCTCATCCTGGTTCTGCTCATCGTCGCCATCGGCTATTTCACCATCGGCCCGATCCTCTACCTGGTGAACGGCACCTTCAATGGAGACAGCGGGTTCACCCTGGAGTTCCTGCGCTCGGCCTACCTGTCTCCCGGTATCGGTGACATCATCTGGACAACGGTCGGATACGCAGTCGGCTCAGCCATTTTCGCGGTCGTCCTCGGAGCCACCCTGGCGTTCGTGGTGGCCAGGACCGATGCCCCGGCCAAGAGCCTGATGATCGCGTCGTCGCTGGTGCCGCTGATCATCCCCGGTGTGTTGCACACGATCGCCTGGCTACTGCTGGCGAGTCCGCAGATCGGGGCGATCAACAGCATTCCGGGGGTCCACGTCAACATCTTCAGCATCTGGGGCATGATGTTCGTCCAGGGGCTGCACACCGCGCCACTGGTATTCCTGCTGACGCTGACCGCTTTTCGCGGAATGGATCCCAGCCTCGAGGAAGCGTCGCTGGCCGCGGGCTCGAGCGTGCCGCGGATGCTGTGGAAGGTGACGCTCCCGCTGGCCCGCCCGGCCCTACTGGGTTCGCTGATCATCGCCATCGTCACCGGTCTGGAATCCTTCGAGGTGCCGGTGCTGCTGGGCAGTTACGAGGGCAACCGGGTCATCACCAGCGAGATCTGGGACGCCCTCAACGGTTATCCGACCCGCTACGGTGAAGCGGGTGCCTACGCCCTTGGCCTGCTCCTGCTCACCGTGCTCGGCGTCTACTACTACTCGCGCGTGCTGGGCAGCGGGAAGCGCTATGCCACGGTGACCGGAAAAGGCTTCCGCCCGCGCACGATCCGGCTCGGCGGGTACCGGTGGGTGGCCGCGGGAACCGTCGCGCTGTACTTCCTGGTGGCGATCATCCTGCCGATCCTCATTCTGGTCTACGCCTCGACCCAACGAATCTATTCGAGCCCGAGCCTGTCGACGCTGAGTCACCTGACCGTGCAGAATTACGTGGCCATCATCAACAATCCCGATACCCTCACCTCGCTGCAGAACTCGCTGATCCTCGCGGTCGGCTCGGCGACCACCGTGATCCTGGTGATGGGCTTCGCCGCCTGGTTCATGGCGCGCAGTCAGATCTCGGGGCGGTGGATTCTGGACTGGGTGGCATCGGCACCGATCGCCATCCCGAGCGTCGTGATCGGTGTCGCGCTGCTGTTCGTCTACCTGCGGGCGCCGATTCCGGTCTACGGCACGCTGTGGATCCTGTTCATCGCCTACGTCACTCGATACATGCCCTACGGCATGCGGTACGCGTCGAGCGCCATGGCACAGATCAGCGTGGAACTGGACGAGGCGTCCGAGGTCAGTGGCGCATCGCTGGCCCGCACGTTGCGCAGGGTGGTGTTTCCGTTGATGGCGCCCGGGCTGATGGCCGGCTGGATCTACATCTTCATCGTCTCGATTCGCGAACTCGCGAGTTCCTTGCTGCTCTACTCCCCGGGCAATCAGGTGCTGTCGATTCTGATCTGGGAGCAGTACCAGAACGGTTCGATCGGCGGGCTCTCCGCGGTCGGCACCATGCTCATCGCGGTGCTCGTCGTCTTCGTGACGATCATGCTCGCAGTGTCGCGCCGGTCCGGATCGGTCGATCTGGGTGGGCGTCTCTGACCCGAGATGCCTTCGCAGTCCAGCACACAGGTCGAAAGGTGGTTCATTGTGGCCGACGAACGAGAACCCGAGTACGGCTCGGATGTGATGGCGGATGCGCTCAACGCCATGGGGTACCGATACGTCAGTCTCAACCCGGGGGCATCCTTCCGCGGACTGCACGACTCGTTGGTGAACTACAGCGGTAACCGGCCCGAGCTGATCCAGTGCCTGCACGAGAACGTGGCCGTCGGCATCGCCCACGGATACGCCAAGGCCAGCGGCGAACCGATGGCGGTGGTATTACACAACGTGGTCGGGCTCCTGCACGGCGTGATGGCGATCTACTACGCCTACATCGACCGGGTACCGATGATGATTCTCGGCGGAGCCGGGCCGATGGCTCTGGAGAAGCGGCGCGCCAACATCGACTGGATTCACAGCGCCAACGTTCAGGGCAATGCCGTGCGGGAGTACACGAAATGGGATGACCAGCCCGCCTCGATAGCTTCGGTCGCGCCGACGATTGCTCGCGGGCACCGGGTTTCGATGCTGCAACCGCAAGGCCCGGTCTACATCGCGCTGGACGGCGGACTGCAGGAACAGAAACTCACCGAGCCGGTCACCTACCCGAACTTCGACCGGTTCGCCGTCCCGTCGAGCTTCGGTGCCGACGATGCCGCGCTGGTGGAACTGGCCGGGATGCTGATGGACGCCGAGCGGCCGGTCCTGATCCCGGGCTATACGGGCCGCGACCCGGCATCATTCGGGGTGCTGGTGGAACTCGCCGAGTTGGCCGGCGCCGGTGTGATCGATGCGCACCATCGGCTGAACTTCCCGAATCAGCACCCCCTCAACGTCGAGGGCACCCCGGCCCTGTCGGATGCCGACTTGGTGTTGTTCCTCGACGTCAAGGACATGGAGCGGCCCACCAAAACGACCGACTACACGACCAGGGAGATCACCTCACACCTGGCGCCCGGAGCCAAGGTGGCCGACCTCGGCTACAACGACATGGCCATCTCGTCGTGGACGCACGACTTCGCCTCCCTGGAGGAGGTCGACTTCCAGGTGACCGCCGACACCGCAGTGGCCCTGCCCCGGCTGCTGGAGCTGTGCCGGGACCGGGCGGCCGCCGAATCGCCGCAGCAGCAGGCGGCACGGGCCGAGCAGAAGGCACGGCTGACCAAGATGCACGACGATGCCAGGGCGCACTGGCGCAAGCAGGCGCAGCGGGTCTGGAACGACTCGCCGGTGTCCACGGCGCGACTGGCCGCCGAGGTCTGGGAGGCGGTCCGCGAGCACGACTGGGTGCTTGCCCCCGGAACCGCGAGCGACTGGGCTTACCGCCTATGGGATTTCGACCTGCCGTACCGGCATGTGGGAAAGACGCTGGGGACCGGGACCCAGATCTCGATCGCCATCGGCACCGCGCTGGCGCACCGGGATGCCGGCCGGCTGGTCGTGGATCTGCAGCCGGACGGGGATCTGCTGTTCGATCCCCAGGCACTATGGACGGCGGCGTATCACGAAATCCCGCTGCTGGTCGTGATGTTCAACAACCGCGCGTACTACAACGACTGGTTGCATCAGGAACGGATGGCCAAGGTGCGCGGAACTCCGATCGAAAATGCGTATCTGGGCATGGAACTGGATAATCCCGCGCCCGATTTCGCGGGTATCGCGAAGTCTTTCGGCTGGTACGCGGAAGGGCCGATAACCGACCCCGACGCGATCGGCGCTGCAGTACGTCGCGCGATCGATGTCGTGCGCAATCAGCGCAAACCGGCCCTGGTGGACGTCGTCTGCCAACACCAGTAAGCGAATGACATACCGAAAGGTGAATTGCTGTGAGCACTGTGGGAGTCATCGGCGTCGGCCGGATGGGCACGCCGATCATGGGGCATCTGGTCCGGCACGGTCACGAGGTGCGCGCGTTCGACGTCAGCGTGGATCGCCGCAAAGCCATTGCGGAGGCGGGTGCCCGCTGGTGCGGCGACGTGGGGGAGCTGGCCCGGGAGTCCGAGTTCATCCTGGTCTGCGTCGGCTATGACCGCGATGTCACCGACCTGACCACCCGCGATGGTGGGCTGCTGGAGTCGGCGAAGCAGGGGTCGGTGATCGCCATCGTGAGCACGGTGTTGCCGGAGACCGTCGAGGCCCTTGCCGAACTGGGGCAGGAGAGGGAGATCAGCGTCGTCGACGCCGCGGTCTGCCGGGGCAGCTGGTTTGCCGACGAGGGCACGCTGTTGTCGTTCATCGGCGGCAGCGACGAGGCGTTCACCCGATTGAAAGACGTTGTCAGCGCGTACTCCTCGGATGTCGTGCACTCTGGTGTCGTCGGAACTTCGCAGGTGTGCAAGGCGGCCAACAATCTGGTGCTGTGGGCATGCCTGATCGCCGACCACGAGGCGTTCGCGCTGGCCGATCGCTACGACGTCGATGTCGAGGCGCTTCGTCAGGCCCTGCTGATGTCCAGCGCCACCAACGGTGCGCTGACTCTGTGGGGCAAGCAGACCATGGCCTGGGCCGAGGACGACATGGTCATCGTCGGCGCGATGGCGAACCGGAAGGGCATCGGGTTACCGCAGGCCGGCCTGAACCGGGAGATCTGTCGCTCGTTGCTGCCCCGCCGCTACGACCTCACCCGGTACGGTGTCTGACCGCGCGGAACGTCCGAACGGGCAACGCCCGATTCGGTCGAACAGCTTTCTGACCGAACAGGACCGGGCGGTGTTCGCGGCCGGCGGATACGGAGTCCGGGCGCCGCTGGGGGAGCGGCCCGCGCTGTTGGTCGTCGACGTCACGTATGGGTTCTGCGGGGACCGTCCGGAGCCGATCCTGACCTCCATCCAACGCTGGCGAAGTTCCTGCGGATCGGCCGCCTGGGACGCGCTGCCCCATATCGAGCTGCTGCTGAGCCGTGCGCGCCGAGTGGACATCCCGGTGTTCTACACCCGCGGGGCGCCGCGGCGCGCGGACGGGTCCGATCGCGGCCGTTGGGCGGACAAGAACGCCAGACAGGGCACCGACACGGCGCGGGCGGACGAGATCCTTGCCGAGATCTCACCGCAGGAGCGTGATCTCGTGATCGAGAAGCGCAAGCCCAGTGCGTTCTTCGGTACGGCATTGGTCAGCCACCTGATTGCCCGCGGGGTCGACACGTTGATCGTCTGCGGCACCACCACCAGCGGATGTGTGCGCGCGACGGTGATCGATGCCTTCTCCTATGACTACCGGGTGGTAGTGGCCGAGGAGGCGACCTTCGACCGTGGTGAGGCGTCGCATGCGATGGCGCTGTTCGACATGGATATGAAGTACGCCAATGTGACTCCGGTCGACGAGGTGGCCGGTTATCTGGGCGGTCTGCCGGACGGTCATCGCGGGGCCGACGCCCGCGCGGCGAAATGAGCTGTCGCAGCTGGCCATAATGGTCCGCAGACATTCAACGTGTGCAATTGTATGCAACACAATGGTGCAGTATCCGCCGAAAGGAGCAAATGATGCCAGGTCTACGGAGAGGCGGTCGGGTACGTGTCGTCGCTGCTCTTCTCGCCTGCGGTGCCGTCGCGCTCGCAGCGTGTGGCAGCCCGCCGACGGTGAGCGGTGGAGGCGAGCAGACCACGGCCGGCGACAGCAAACTCCAAGAGGTGTACGACGGCCTTGCCGGCGTGGATGATCTGGCCGCCCGGCGTCAGAAGCTGACCGAGCTTGCGAAACAGGAAGGTGGCGTCGTCACCTGGTACACGGCGTTCAACGCCGATGACGTCACCGCGATCGTCGACGACTTCAAGAAGAAGACCGGGATCACGATCAACGTGTACCGGGCCGGGTCGGCGACCGTGCGGCAGCGTAGCGAGCAGGAGGCCTCCGGCGGCGGCATCCGCGCCGACGTGCTGTCCGCGACCGGGAGCGACCCGGGGATCCTGGCCCAGGAAGGCCACTACGCCGAGCTGAAATCGCCTGTTCTGGACCAGTTGATTCCGCAGGCGGTGTTCCCGACCTGGTTCGGCGATCAGGTCTATCCCTTCGTCGTGGCCTGGAACAGCGGTGCCTACCCCGCCGGCTCGGTGCCCAAGGACTATCAGGACCTGCTGACCAACTACACCGACGGGATGGCGATCGAGCAGACCGATGCGGACTGGCTGTACGGGATGGTTGCGCTGCTGCAGAAGCAGAACGGAATGACCGAGGACGATGCGCTGCGACTTGTCGGTGACGCGGTGAAGCGCTCGACACCGTTCGACGGCCACACCTCGATGACCGAGTTGATCGCGGCCGGGCAGTTCAAGATCTCGCCGGACAACTACCATTACCGGGTCCTGAAGACGATCGAAGACGGCGGGAAGATGGACTGGAGCCCGAAGGTCGGTCCGGTCATCTCCGAGTTCGGCGGCACCGGAATCGCGACCGGCGCTGGGCATCCCGCGGCCGGGCTGTTACTCGCCGAGTATCTGATGATCGACAACCAGCAGGGGCAGTGGGCGACATCGCAGCGTACCTCGACGCTGAAGGACGCCAAGATAGGGTTGGCGGCGGATCCGGATGCGGAGATCTTCTACATCGACTACGGCGGCCTGATCCCGAACATTACCCACTACCAGAAGCTGTTCGCCGACATGCTCGCCGCGACCGGCAAGAAGGCCCGCTCGTAGGGCTGGCAGCCACCGCCAATCGCACACCAAAAAGAAGGAGTGGCCATGCTGGACATCCGGTCACTGGTCAAGACATATGAGCCGACAAAGGCGCAGCGGTTCGGCAGGGTGAGGGCCGTGGACGACGTGACCCTGCATGTGGACGAGGGCGATTTCTTCACCCTGCTCGGCCCGTCCGGCTGCGGGAAGACCACGCTGCTGCGCAGCGTGAGCGGTCTCGAGGATCCCGATTCGGGTTCTATCGTCGTCAACGAGTCCACCCTGTTCTCGTCGGACCGCAAGATCAATGTGCAGGCCAACCGGCGGGGGCTGGGCATGGTGTTCCAGTCCTACGCAATCTGGCCGCATATGAACGTCTTTCAGAATGCCGCATACCCGCTGGCGTCGCAGAAGCCGAAGAAGTCCAAAGCGCAGATCAAGGAGGTGGTGGAGCGTACGTTGGCGATATGTGAGCTCGACCATCTGGCGACGCGGATGGCGACCGACCTTTCCGGCGGCCAGCAGCAGCGCCTGGCCCTGGCCAGGGCACTCGGACAGGAGCCGCCGGTGCTACTGCTGGATGAGCCGCTGTCGAATCTGGATGCCAAACTCCGCGTGAGCATGCGGGCCGAATTGCTGCGGCTGCAGCGCGAAATGGGCTTGACGATCCTGTATGTGACCCATGATCAGACCGAGGCGCTGGCGTTGTCGACGTCGCTGGCGGTGTTGCGCGAAGGACGGGTCGAGCAGCTGGGAACACCGCGGGAGATCTACGAACGGCCCCAGACCCGCTTCGTCGCAGACTTTGTCGGTAAGTCCAACTTTCTCGACGCGAAGGTGGTCGAGGTCGCCGATGACGGCAGCTGTGCCGTCGATACCTCCATCGGCCGGGTGCTGGCCCATGCCACCGGGGACGTCGCTGTCGGATCGCGGGCCGAGGTGGTGGTACGGCCGGAACGCCTGGTCATCCATCGGGACGAGGTGGGCGCCGACCATCCGAACCGGGCGGACGGCACCGTGGTCAGTGCCACCTACCTCGGCGAGTCGCTCGACTACCGGATCTCACTCACCGGAGGCGTCGAGGTGGCGGCGACTACGCATCCGTCCGTCGAGACGAGGCCGGGTGATCGTGTGACCGTGGAGTTTCCGGTGTCCGGCTGCTCGATCGTGCCGGCCGAATAACGAGTGTGGGAACGATTGCATACCGGGCCTCAGACCCGGTGGGAAGGCCGCTACGGTGACACGCATCCATGATTTGACCCTCACCCTCGCGCTGGGTGCGTCCGATCTGAACCGCGGTTTGATCGACGGCACGGTCGGCATTCAGGCGGCGACGTCGCGTTGTCTGACTTTCAGTTCGCCGGAACGGCACTGGCGCATGTTCCGTCGCCGCGAGTTCGACATCGCCGAGGTGTCGTTCGGCGCGTTCCTGTCCATCCAGGAGCGGGCACCGGGAGAATTCGTGGCGATACCGGCCTTTCCGCACCGGCGGTTCCGGCACTCCTACATCTTCGTCGGTCACGGTTCGGGCCTCGAATCCCCGGCGCAACTGGCCGGCAAACGGATCGGCCTGAGAACCTGGACCAATACCGCCGGAGTGTGGACCAGGGGAATCCTGCAGGATCATTACGGTGTCGACCTGAGCACCGTCGAATGGGTGATGCAGGACGCGGATACGGCGGGTACCGACCAGGTTCCCGGCGCCTTCCGGATCGGCCGGGTGCCACCGGGCCGATCGGTGATCGAGATGGCCGCGCGGGGCGAGCTCGACGCACTGATCTATCCGGAGATTCCCGAGCTGCTCGGTGAGCCCGACGGGTTACGCCGACTCCTGTCGGACTCCCGTGCGGAGGAGACCGGATACTTCGGTGCCACGGGCATTTTCCCGATCATGCATACGGTGGTGTTGCGGCGCGAGGTGGTCGAAGCCAACCCGTGGTTGCCGTTCGAGACATTGCGCGCGTTTCGGGCATCCAAGGACCTTGCCCTCGACGCCATCCGCGACCCGCGCAAGGTATGTCTGGCGTGGGCCAGGGACACCTACGAGCAACAGGTCGATCTGATGGGTGCCGATCCGTTCGCCTATGACCCCGAACGATCCCGCAAGGCAGTGGAAACCCTGGTCCGTTACGGAGTCGAGCAGGGCATCCTGGACAAGCCCATCGAGCTCGAGAACCTCTTCCACCCATCGACATTGGAGGCCCCACCGGAATACGTCCGGAGGTGAGTGGGGTCGGGCAGTGGCTCGACCGGCTCGGCTTGCGGTCCCGCTGGGCGTTCGTCTCGTTGGTGACGGTGATCTACTGGCTGGGGCCCCAGTCGGTCCGGCTGTTCTATCCGCTGGAGTTGAAGCACCTGGGGGCATCCGATCTGGTGATCGGTTTGGCCGCGGGAGCGTCGTCGGTGGCGGGCCTGGTGTTGGCGGTGCCGAGCGGCTATCTGCTCGACCGGTTCGACGCCCAACGGGTGCTGGCGGTCGCGACATTCGGCCTGGCACTGACGACCGGGGGATTCGTGCTGGTGTCCTCGATCGGCTGGATGATCCTGCTGATGTTCCTGCAGGGGTTCTTCCAGATGTGGGTCTGGCTGGTCCTGCAGCAGATGATGACCCGGGTCGGCACCGGACCGCAGGCGTCCCGGCAGCTTGCTCTGTTCTCTCTGGCGTGGGGAATAGGGCTGGCCGCGGGCCCTTCGGTCGGCGCCTGGATCTACGACGCATGGGGGTTTCAGACCCTCAACATCTCGTGCCTGCTGTTCACCATGTGTGGGGTCGTCGGTGCCCTGCTGACTCCGGCGACCCTTCGGCAGCGGGAAGCGCCACGGGCCCGCCCGGCGGAACAACCCGGGATGTTCGGGGCGCTGCGACGATCGTTCGACGATTCCGTCGTGGTCGGGGTGATGGTCTCGACCTTCGTCAACATCTTCGTCCAGTCACTGCGGACGTCGTTCTACTCGCTGTTCCTGCAGCGAATCGGTCTGCCGCTCGGGACGATTGGTCTGCTGCTCTCGATCATCGGGGTGTCCTCGCTGGTGGTGCGGTTCTTCCTGCCCAGCGTGATTCGTCGGTTCGGTCTGGTCAAACCGCTGATCTGGAGCACCTGGATCGCGATCGTCGGCGTCGCGATGACGCCCTTCTGTTCGAACATCGGGTTTCTCGCGGTCGGGGCGGTGATGATGGGGGCGGGTCTCGGAGCGAATCCGCCGATAACGATCAACCTGCTGGCCGAGGCGGACAGCGCGGACCGCGGGGTGGCCGTCGGCCTGCGCATGGTCGCGAACCGTTCGGCACAGGTATTGCAGCCGATCGTGTACGGCAACATCGCGACACTGATCGGTCTCGGCGTCGCGTTCCCGATCTCCGGGGTGCTGCTCGGCGCGACGGCGGTGTGGATGGGCCGCCGACTGTCGACTCTCGAAAATGGTGCGTGAAGCGCACTTTCTGCGCCGCGGGCATTCGCGGCGTCACGGTCGACCAAAGTATGCAACAGTAGACGACCGCATTCAATAGTGCTAACTTGCGAGCTGCAAAGGCATTCCGAGAGGAGTCATCCGTGAAATCTCGTATGCGTTGTCTCCCGGCCCTCGTCGCGGCAAGCGTGGTCGTGCCGTTCGCCGTCGGATGCTCGACGAATGACGGTGCAGCCGAGGGCAGTTCGTCACAATGTCTCGAGGGCGAGACGGTCGAACTGGTGGTGCCGTACTCGACCGGTGGCGGATATGACATCTACGCCCGCGCGATCGCCAAGCCGTTGGCTGACGCGCTCGGCGCGACGGTGATCGTCCAGAACGAGCCCGGCGCAGGCGGGCTGGTCGCCACCAACAAGACCGCAGTGGCCAAGCCGGACGGCACCAGGATTCAGATCGTGAACGAACTCGGGGCGCTCTCGGCCGAACTCGCCGGCGCAGAAGGGGTTCGGTACGACTCGACGAAGCTCACCTGGCTGGCCCGCGTCACCGACGAACCGGATGTCCTCGTCGCCAGGCCGGACGGCGGGCCCACCGATCTGAAAAGTCTGGCGGCGGCGACCGATGCGCGCATGGTCGCGATCGGCCCCGGCAGCAATACCTACATCGACGCGCTGGTGGTGTCCGAGGTGGTCGGGTTGGCCAACAAGGTCATCGTCGGATTCGAGGGCTCCCCGGAAACGCTGACCTCGCTGTTGCGCGGCGAAGCGGACCTGTTCGCATCCTCGTTGTCCAGTCTGCAGACTCAGATCGGCAGCGGCGATGTCAAACCCGTAGCGGTGCTGGGCAACAGCCGCCACGAGTCGATGCCCGATGTGCCCACTCTTGCCGAACTCCCCGGGCTGACCGACGATCAGAAGTCGTTGCTGGCCGCACACGACGCGATCATCTCGACCGGACGGGCGATCATGGGGCCACCCGGAATGCCCGAACCGCTCACCACCTGCCTGAGCATGGCCCTGCAGTCCGTGCTCACCGAGGAGTCCTTCGCGAAGGGGATGGCCGAACAGGGCCGTCCCATCGGATATCTGAGCGGAGCGGATCTGACAGGTCTGGTCACCAAGGTGGTCGAGGAAACCCCGGATCGGTACCGCGCGATTCTGCAGGAGTCGTACTCCAACTGAGCGGCACCGCCGCGGCCTCCAATTGAGCGGCACCGCCGCGGCCTCCAATTGAGTGCTAGGCCGCCGACGTCGCGCTCGTGGCACTCGAATGCACGCCACCGGACAATTGGTTATTGACGTATACGCGTGGGTGTGTTGGTATGCAAGAGTATACGACATGATGAATCTCACCCGGACGGAGTGGTCATGGTCACGAGAAGTGGATTGACTCAGGAAATCTGCGCGCTGTCCGCAATTGCCGGTGCGGTCGCGGCGCTGAGCGCCTGCGGGCAGCAGGGCCAGAGCGGAGCCGACGGCAACGGGTGTGAGTTCTTCGAGGGGAAGAACGTCGAGCTCGTCGTCCCGTTCGAAACGGGTGGCGGCTTCGACCTCTACGGACGCCTGGTCGCCAATCACCTGGCGGAACCGCTGGGCGCCGGGAGCGTGATCGTTCAGAACGAACCGGGGGCGGGCGGGCTCCTCGGTACCAACAAGACCTGGTCGGCCAAACCCGACGGACTGCGGGTCCAGCTGATGTCCACCAGCGGCATGATCGCCGCGGAGCTCGGCGGGGCCGACGGCGTGCAATTCAAGAGTGCCGACTTCTCCTGGATCGGCCGCCTGACCGATGAACCCGATGTCGTGATGGGCAAGCGTGAGGGCGGCGTCGCCGACGCCGCCGGGCTGCAGGCCAGGCCGGTCAAGATCGGATCCTCCGGGGTCGGTGATATCGACTACGTCGAGGCGACTCTGTTGCAGCGCGGTTTCAACCTCGACGGTGCCGAGATCGTGACCGGCTTCGACGGGGCGCCGGAGGTCATCGCGTCGATCGCCCGTGGCGAGGTCGACGTGTTCTCCGCATCGCAGACCCGTGCCGATATCGCGATCAAGGCCGGTGATGTCAAGCCGCTCTGGGTGTTCAGCGATGAGCCGACACCGGCGCTGGCCGGCGTGCAGCCACTCGGCGATGCGGTGGACGGCTCCTTCAAACCCGTCATCGAGGCACACAACACCGTGCTGCGGGCCGGGCGGGCGCTCGCCGGGCCGCCGGATATGGACGAGGCTCGCCTGACCTGCCTGCGCGACGCGTTCGACACGGCCGTCGCCACCGACAGCTTCCTGGCCGAAGCCAAGAACCTCGGCGTCGACGGGCCGCTCTCCCCGCTCGACGGCGCCAAGACCGACGAACTCATCACCCAGGCTGTGGACAACTCCCCCAAGGAGTACGTCGATGTGCTGACCGCGTCCTACCGCAGGTGATGCGCTCGACGAGGCTCGCGCCCTGAGAAGGAGAACACCGTGCTCGATGCTGCGCTCAAAAGCCTCCTGGAGGTCGCGAGCCCAACAGCCTTGATGCTCATGCTGATCGGCATCGCGATCGGCTTCGCCGTCGGGGTGCTGCCCGGCCTCGGTGGGCCGGTGGCGCTGGCTCTGATGCTGCCCTTCACGTTCAACATGGAGCCGGTCCAGGCGTTCGCGTTTCTGCTGGGCATGAAGGTCGTAACCTCCACGACCGGCGACATCACCTCGATCCTGTTCGGCATACCCGGTGAAGCCACCTCGGCCGCAGTGGTTCTCGACGGCCATCCGATGGCCCGCAAGGGTCAGGCCGGCCGGGCGCTCGGCGCGGCGCTGATGAGTTCACTGGTCGGGGCCGTCATCGGGGCCGCGGTGCTGGCCGCGTCGATCCCGATCATCCGGCCCGTCGTGCTGGCGTTCGGGCCACCCGAATTCTTCATGCTCACCGTGCTGGGCCTGACCTTCATCGCGGCACTGTCCTCGGGGCATCTGCTCAAGGGCATGATCATGGTTCTGGTCGGACTGCTCATCGCGCTCGTCGGGATCGATCCGCAAGAGGGCATACCCCGCTACGCATTTGGTCAATTGGAGCTGTGGGACGGGTTGGGCATCGTGCCCATCGTCATTGGGCTCTTCGGCATCCCCGAGCTGCTGCAACTGATGCTCTCCAAGGAGAGCATCGCGGGAGACAACAGCACGAAGAAGATCTCCGGGGTGTACGAGGGAGTCCTCGACACGTTCCGGCACTGGAAGGTGGTCGCGCAGTCCGGTGCGATCGGCGCCGGGGTCGGGGTGGTTCCCGGTGTCGGGGGATCGGTCGCCCAGTTCATCGCGTACGGCGCGGCCAAGCAGAGCTCCAAACACCCCGAACTGTTCGGCAAGGGCAGCATCGAGGGCGTCCTGGCGGCCGGCGGTAACAACAACGCCAAGGATTCCAGCTCCCTGATCCCGATGATCGCGTTCGGCCTGCCGGGCAGTGTCAGTGCGGCCATCCTGCTCAACGCATTCCTGATCACCGGAATCGATCCCGGCCCCGATATGCTCACCAAGAATCTCGACGTCACGCTGTCGATGGTGTGGATCGCCATCATCGCCAACATCATCGTGGTCCTGATCGCCCTGCCGCTGTTGCGGCCGCTGGCCCGGTTGACGGTCACCTCGGGCCCGCTGCTGGTGCCGTTCCTGTTGACCCTCGTGGTGCTGGGCGCCTACGCCGAGAACAACAGCATCTTCGATGTCTGGGTCATGCTCGCCGCCGGTGCGGTCGGGGTCGTGTGCCTGCGCTGGAACTGGCCGCGGGTGCCGCTGCTGCTCGGGGTGGTCCTTGGTGACCTCTGCGAACGTTATCTCTTTCTGTCGCAGTCCCTGTACGGGATGTCGTGGGTGCACCGGCCCCTTGTCATCGTGTTCGCCGTCCTCATCGTCCTGATCTTCGCCCGCTCGGTCTGGAGCAGTTTCGCCAGAGGGCGCCGTGACAAGCAGAAGGCTGCCGCATGACCGTCGACCGCACCACCGGAACCGCCAAACCCGCCGCCGAAACCGGGGATTGGATCATCACGGGTGTTCTGTTGGTGATCATGGTGATGGCGTTCATCGCAACCCGCGAGTGGCCGTCGAACGCGGCGTTCTTCCCCCGGTTGCTCAGCGGGCTGGGCATCGGCCTGACGACCTTCCGCTTGCTGACCCTGTTGCGGGCCGTGATCGCCCAGCGTGGCACCCGGCGCCCGGCGCCCGAGGAAACGCCTGTGCCGCAGGCATCCGACGCCGACGGGAAATCGATCGTGATCGAGGGCCCCGATTCCGACGAGGAGGGCGATGAGCACGAACTGCACGACATCTTCGCCGAGGCCGACCTGCGGACCTGGGCGGGTGTCATCGGCTGGTTCATGCTGTTCTTCGCCGGGTTGTATCTGGTCGGGTTCCTGGCGATCCTGGTCATTTTCACCGTGGCCTATCTCCGGGTGGTCGAGCGCACGAAATACTGGCACTGCGCCCTCTACGTGGCGGGTACCGCCGGGGTCATCTACCTCCTGTTCGTGGTGATGCTGCACCTACCACTGCCGCTGGGCCTGCTCACGTCGGCCGTCGGATTTTGAGCGCGCACAACGGAACCCGCGCCGATGCCACCCTCCACCACCGGGCCGTGGCGGCTGGGCGGGGTCCTGATCGGGTTGACCTCGATCGCTCCGGTCCTGCAGTACGTCGTTCCCGCCCTGATGCCGCACTATGTCGACAATCTCGGCCTGACCCGCACCCAGGTCGGGTCCTACACCACCGCGCTGTTCCTGGTCAGTGCGTGTCTCTCGCCGGTGCTGGGCCGGGCGACCGACAAGTGGCGCGCGTCCACGCTCGCGATCTACGTCTACGCCCTGGCCGGCGCCGCGGCCGCGGTGCTCGCCGCGACCCGCAGCTATCCCGCACTGTTGGTGGGCGGGGCGGTAGCCGGGATGTCCATGGCGCTCATGCAGCCGGTGAGCAACCTGCTGCTGCTCGACTACGCCCATGCTCGCACCCGTGGGTTCCTGGTCGCGGTCAAACACACCGGGGTCAAACTGGGTCAGGCGGTCAGTGGCCTGGTACTGGCGCCGCTGGCGGTGGTCTGGGGTGCCACGTCGGCGCTGCTCATTCCCGTCGGGTTGGCGGCACTCGGTGCGATCGGGACCCGACGAACGCTGCCGGTGTCGACGATGCCGGCATCCGGTGCGACCGCGCGGCACGCACCCCGCCAACCGGTTCCGGCCGGGCTGTGGTGGGTCACCACCTACGCGGCGCTGATGGGATGCACCCAGTCCGCGGTCGGAGCCTACATCGCCCTCTTCGGCTTCGAGGAGGTCGGGCTGTCCCGGTCCGCGGCCGGTGTGCTGGCTGGAATGCTCGGCGTCGTCGGATTTTTGGCTCGGATGGGCTGGGGCGGCTTCGCGTTCCGGAGCGGCCGTTTCTCCGGCGCGCTGCTCTACATCGCGACCGCGGGCGTCCCCGCCAGCGTCTGCATGATACTCAGCGCCCGGTTTGGACTGCCGGCACTTCTCCTGGCCACCCTGATCTTCGGCGTGACCACCGCACTGTGGAATATGGCGATCACCTTCGCGATCCTCGCGATGGTGCCGCGTTCGGTCACCGGCCGCGCCACCGGTCGGGTATTCGTCGGATTCTCGGTCGGAATGATGCTGGGCCCACTGCTTTTCGGTCAGATCGTCGACCGGACCGGAAGCTATGTCGCGGCCTGGGCGAGCCTGCTGGTGTGGCAGATCATCGCCGTCGCCACCGCAGCCCCGTTACGCGGAATTGAGCCTCGGAAGGACGAATAGTCCGGTGCGGCAGTCAATCCCCATTCGGCCGCCAACAAGTACATACAACTGCATACAAGCCAATACAATTTGATGCGTCGTATGTTGCGCAGAATGGAGGAGGGCTAATGTCGCCGAAGTTACGGGTCGGGTTCATCGGGGCCGGGAGGATGGGACGGCCGATGTGTGGCCACATCGTCAACGGAGGCTTCCAGGTCACGGTCTACGACCCTGTCCCCGAAGCCCTGACCGCGGCGCAAAAGGTGGGAGCGGTCGCCGCGGGCTCGGCGCGCGAGGTCGCCGCCGCCAGTGACGTCGTCATCGTCATGCCCGGTTTCTACGACGAGGTCGCCGAGGCGATCCTGGGCGAGGACGGCCTGCTCGCCGGTGCCGATCAGGGCGATGTGATCGTCGTGGCGAGCACCATCACTCCCGCCGAGGCGAAGACCCTTGGCGCCCAATGTCGGCTGCGTGGTGTCGAATTCCTGGATGCGCCGGTCTGCCAAGGCGAGCGCGGCGCCGAGGAGGCGTACCTGTTGTGGATGGTCGGGGGTGCCGAGGACGTGTTGCAGCGGGTGCGGCCCGTCCTGGAGACCTGCGGCACCGATATCTTCCTGCTCGGCGACATCGGCGCCGGAATGGTGGGGAAGGCGATCAACAACATGCTGCTGTGGGCCGCACTGACCGCCGACCATGAGGCGCTTGACCTGGCTGAACGACATGCCGTCAAAACCGAGGTGCTCATCCCGGCCCTGCTGCTCTCCAGCGGCACCAACTGGCCGTTGCAGAAATGGAAGGACATGCACCGCATCCCGTGGGCGCACAAGGACATGCTGATCGTGCTGGAGATGGCCGACCAGGTGGGTGTCAGCGTCCCGCTGGCCGGGCTGCTTCGAGAGAAGGTCAAGCCGCTGATGCAGGCGGCGGGGATCAGCCCGGATCTCATCCGGTGACCACCGTGGAGCCCGAGTACGGATCGGACGTGATGGTCGGGGTCCTGCGGAGCTTCGGCGTGCCGTACATCAGCCTCAATCCCGGTGCCTCGTTCCGGGGGCTGCACGACTCGCTGGTCAACTGGGACGGTGGGGGACCGGCGATGATCTGCTGTCCGCACGAGAAGATCGCCGTCGGCGTAGCCCATGGCTATGCGAAGGTGACCGGCGAGCCGATGGCCGTCGTACTGCACGACCTGGTCGGACTGCTGCACGGAACGATGGACGTGTATTACGCCTTCCACGACCGGGTTCCGATGTTGCTCCTCGGCGGGTCGGGACCCGCCGACACCGCGCGGCGGCGCCCTTCGATCGACTGGTACCACAGTGCAAACGTGCAGGGTAACGCCGTGCGTGATTATGTGAAGTTCGACGATGAGCCCCGATCGGTCGAAGCGGTGCCGGAGTCGCTGATTCGCGCGTGGAACGTCGCCAGAAGCGGTCCCCAAGGGCCCGTGTACATTTCGCTCGACGCGGAGATCCAAGAGCGGAAATTGACTACGGGCCGCGAGGCGGCGAAGGTGTCCAGGCACGCCACTCCCACGCCGTTGGGCGCCGACCCCGAATCCCTCGACACCCTGGCCAGGTCCTTGGTGGCGGCCGAACGCCCGGTCATCATCGCCGGATTCGTCGGGCGTGATGCCCGGGCCTTCACCCTGCTGCCCGAGCTGGCGGAACTCCTCGCGGCGGGGGTGGTCGACACCGGGGCGCGGCTGAGCATGCCGAACCGGCATCGGCTGAACGTCACCGGCACCGATGTGCCCTCCGGTGCTGACGTCGTGTTGTTCCTCGACTGCAAGGATGTGGAATCGGCCATCACCTCGGTCGATTCGGCGACCCGCTCGGCCACCTGTCATCTCGCCGACGACGCCCGGCTGATGGCCTTGGGGTTCAACCACGTCGGTATCCACGGCTGGTCCCACGATTTCGGCCGGTTGCTGCCCTTCGAACTGGATGTCACGGCCGATACGGTCTCGGCGCTTCCGCAGCTGCTGGCGCGGTGCCGCGAGCTGATCGGGACCGACGACCCGCGCGGTGAGCAGCGGGACCGCCGGCGCACCGAGCTGGCCGACGCCCACCAGGCCCGTTGGCGGTCCTGGCAGGACCAGGCCCTGGCGGCGGCGTCGGATTCCCCGGTGTCCACCGCGCGGCTCGCCCAGGAGGTGTGGGAGGTCGTCCGCGACTACGACTGGGTGCTCACCGCCGGGACGTCGAGGGGCTGGGCGCCAAAGATCTGGGACTTCGACCAGCCCTACCGGCATCCCGGCGACAGCCTGGGCACCGCGACCCAGATCGGGATCTCGCTGGGAGTAGCATTGGCGCACAAGGGGAGTGGGCGGCTAGTCGTTGATCTGCAGCCCGACGGAGATCTGATGTTCGATCTCGGAGCGCTGTGGGTCGCGGCGTACCACCGGATCCCGCTACTCGTCATCATGGTCAACAACCACGCCTACTACAACGACTGGGCGCACCAGGAGCACATCGCCCTGGCTCGAGACCGGCCGGTGGAGAACGCCTATATCGGCATGGAGATCGATACTCCCGCGACGGATTTCGCGTCGGTGGCGCGCGCTCAGGGTTGGTGGGCCGAGGGGCCGATCGATGATCCGGAGAAAATCTCCGATGCCATCAGACGCGCCGCACAGGCCGCGCACGAGGGCAGGCCGGCCCTCGTGGACATCGTCACCCAACCGAGCTGAGCGCGCAGGCCACGAGCCCCGCCGGGTCGGGTCATCGACGTTTCCGCGGACGGTGACGCCGCAGGCCGTCGATGGCGCGGCCGCGGGGCGAATCCGTCGTTCGACACCGATCCGCAGGCGGATCGGCGACACTACGAACGGCATGAATTGTGGCCAAAATCTTGCCGTATACCGGTGAATGTGCTTGCATACATTACATGGCCGCATGAGCTGGATCACTCAAATGCCTAGCGATTGAAGGAGGCACACGCGTTGGTCAGCACCGCAGGCACCGCCGAACGAACCCGGGCGAGCCGGATGTGGATTAGCAGCTCCCGCTTTGTGATTGGGGCAGCGTCCATCCTGGTTGTGCTCGTGCTCTGGCAACTGTTGTCGGCCGCCGGCCTGCTCAGTCAGCTGGTATTCAGCTCACCGGCGGCCGTGGGCCGGGTGGCCGTCGAGCAGTTTGGCGAGGGCACCTTCTGGACGGCCGCGCGGCGCAGTGCGGTGGAGTTCCTCATCGGGTTCGGCCTGGCCGCAGTGGTCGGTGTCCCGCTGGGAATCTGCGTGGGGTGGTTCCGGAACTTCAGCTACTTCGTCGGCCCCTGGCTGAGCTTCTTCTACGCCCTACCGCGTATCGCGTTGACCCCACTGCTGCTGATCGCCTTCGGTATCGGGCAGACCGCGATCATCGCGGTCATCTTCCTCGGCGCCGTCTTCGAGATCACCCTCAACACCTCCAACGGCGCCAGGGTCGTCGACCGCAAACTCCTCGACGTCGCGGAGAACTTCGGTGCGAGCCGGCGCAGGGTGTTCACCGGCATCGTGATCCCGAGCAGTATCCCGTTCATGATCGTCGGGCTGAGGCTCGGCGTCGCGAGGGCCATCATCGGCGTGATCATCGGCGAACTGTTCGCGGGCGGAACCGGGCTCGGCCGCGATATCTCATTGGCCAGCAACACGCTTCAGACCGCCCAGGTCCTGTTCATCACCATATTCTTCTTGGTCATCGCAATTGTGATGACAGAGGGCCTGCGCTACGTCGAGCGGCTACTGAGCTCGTGGCGAAACGATATGGGAGGAGTTCGCTGATATGACCGTTCCCCAGACCCGAGCCGGGTCCACCGGAGCCGCCGCAGTCGACGTCCGACGGAGCGGTCTGAGCGCCGACGACCTCTCGGTGACCTACGTCCGCAAACGCACCGGTGAAACCGTCACGGCGCTGCGCGACTTCGATCTGGTGGTCGAGCCCAACGAATTCGTCAGCATCGTGGGGCCGAGCGGATGCGGTAAGTCGACCTTCCTCAAGACGGTCGCCGGATTGGCCGCGCCCACCACCGGAACCATCGAACTCAACGGACAGCCGATCGAGGACGCGTCGGACCGCAGGGCGATGGTCTTCCAGGATGCCTCGCTGTTTCCCTGGTACACGGTGGTGCGCAACCTGACCTACGGGATGGAGTGCCGCGGCGTCTCGGCGAAGAAGGCACGGGCCCAGGTGCAGCCGCTGCTGGCCAAGGTCGGGCTGAAGGGCTTCGAGAAGCACTACCCCTACGAGCTGTCCGGCGGCATGCAACAACGGGTCAACCTGGCCAGGGCACTGGCCGTCGATCCCGAGATCCTGCTGATGGACGAGCCCTTCGCCGCCCTCGACGCCCAGACCCGCGAGATCATGCAGGCGGAACTGCTGCGCATCTGGTCCGAAACCCGCAAGACCGTGCTGTTCGTGACCCACCAGATCGACGAGGCCATTTATCTCTCCGACCGGGTCATCGTCATGAGTGCGCGTCCGGGACGCATCATCCTCGACACCAGGATCGACCTGCCGAGGCCTCGCGGGCTCGACATCAAAGAATCCCCGGAGTTCATCGGGCTGCAGAAGGAGATCTGGCGCCTGCTGGAGAACGAGGTGCGCAAGAGCATGAAGCTGACGGATCCGGCGTGAGCGTTCAGACCAACACAGCCGTCGAAGCCGCCCCAGGCGATGCCGCGGTGCCGCGCCCCGACGCCGCGGGCCCACGGACGGGCCGCCTGGCCGGCCTTGAGTGGAAACGGCCGCTGTACGGCGTTCTCGGGGTGCTGCTGGTCCTCATCGGATGGGAATTGCTGGCCCGCTTCGGGGTGATCGACAGTCTGCTGTTCAGCCAACCCACCGATATCGTCGGTGCGTTCGGCACCTCCATGCGACAGAACAATGTGCTCCCCGACGTCTGGGTCAGCGCCACCGAGATCGGGATCGGACTCGGGGCCGCGATCCTCATCGGGGTGCCGGTCGGCGTCGTCTGCGGCTGGAACAAATGGGTGTACTTCGCCGTCGACCCATGGTTGACGATTCTCTACGCCCTGCCGATCGTGGCGCTGGCTCCGCTGCTGATCAACATCGTCGGGATCGGTCTCGCGGCCAAGGCATTGATCGTGTTCCTGTTCGCCGTGTTCCCGATCGCGATCAACACTCTGGTCGGCGTGCGGGCCACACCCAACCAGTTCCTGAGCGTGGCCCAGGTGTACGGCGCGAGCCGGGCGATGATCCTGCGTTCGGTGGTACTGCCCGGCGCCGTGCCGTTCATTCTCACCGGGCTGCGGCTGGCCGGTGGCCGGGCCCTGGTCGGCATGGTGGTGGCGGAATTCACCGCCGCCGAAGCGGGTGTCGGATTCCGTCTGCAGGTCGCGGGCGCGACGTTGCAGACCGGCCTGCTGTTCGCGTTGCTGGCGTTGCTCGGGCTGGTCGGCGTCGCCTACAGCGCGGTGATCAGGGCGATCGAGAACCGGCTCTCCAACTGGCGCCCTGAGTGACCGTGCGCAAACCGAGGAAGTCCATGAAGACAACGAGTTTCGGCCTCCGCGGCATTGCCACCGCGGTCGCGGTGCTGTTGGCCACGTCGGCCTGCACGTCGGCGGCCGCCGACATCCCCGGCCCGGCACGCAATGGCCTACCGGGTCCGGAGAAGACATCGATCACCATCGGCATCTCGTCCGACGATCCCCACCAGTTCGCCCTGCAGTTGGCGATCGACGAGGGCATCTTCGACAAATACGGCATCAAGGCCACCGGCAAGCTGCTCAACGGCGTTCAGCCCACGACACAGGCGATGCTGTCCGGCCAACTCGACGCGGCCACCAACAACGCGACCGCCTCGATCATCTCACTGGGAACCTCGCGTCCCCTCGTCGACGTCGGCGTCACCATCAACCGGCTGCCGGACGTGGTGTATGGCGGGAAAGGCATCATCGGCCCGGATCAGCTACGCGGAAAGAAGGTGGCGATCAGCCAGTTGGGTGGCCAGTCGAACACCGAGGCCTTCGTCGGAATGCGCCAGCTGGGACTGGAACCCGACGAGTTCCACATCACCCAGATCGGTTCACAGGGCGCGCGGGTGTCGGCCCTGCAGGCTGGAACGGTTGCCGCGACACCCGCCGATGCCGGGCTGCGCGGGAAACTGGAGAAGTCCGGTATCACACCGCTGGTGGATCTGCGCACCGCGCCGGTCCAGGTACCGGGGTCGAACATTCAGATGCGCCGCGACTTCACCGAGAAGTACCCGAACCTGGCCCTGATCATCGTCGCGGCCACCATCGAGGCGGTGCAGACCGAGTTCACCGATACCGAGACGGTCGCCCATCACTACGCCGAGTGGGCGGGAATCAGCGACGACGAGTCGTTGGAGCTGTGGCAGGACTACCTGGACGCCAAACTGCCGCAACGTGATCTGCGTGCCTACGTCCCGGGTTACAACGTGGCCAAGGAGGTGCTGGCCGACTTCGATCCAGCCATCGCCTACGTCGACGCGACGCAGGCCTACGACGGTCAGTTCATCGACAAGCTCGACCAGATGGGTTTCCTACGGAAGCTGGGGGTGCCGGTCGAGCCGGCGTGACAACGACGATCGAATTTCGATCGACGACCAGAGGAAGGTTGAATGCAATGGCGCTGGAGGAGTTTTCGCGCTCAGTCGAAGTACAGGCTGATCGGGAGCGGACGTGGGAGGTCCTGACGGATGTCGAGATCCTGGCCGGATGGGTCGGGATCGTGCACTCGGTCGAAGAGATCCGTCATCTCGAGCGATATCGAGCGGTACTGCAGGACAAGGTCGGCCCGTTCAAGTTGCGTGCGGACCTGGCCATCGTGGTCACCGTCGAGGACACGGGCAGGCGCGTGGCGGTATCGGCGTCGGGACGCGATCGCGCCGTCGACTCGAAGATCAAAGTCGATGCGGTACTCGCTCTCTCCGATCGCGGCGAGGGCACCGAGATCACCGTGACGGGCAGCTATCAGGTCACCGGCAAGGTGGCCGGAATGGGTAGCGGCGTGATCCACAAGAAAGCCGACCGCATCCTGGACGACTTCTTCGGCAACGTGTCGCGGGAACTCAAGGCCGCGGCGGTCAACGGGTCCGGTGCGAGTTGACCCGACCGCGCAACGACACCGTCGACCTGTACGAGTTCACCGAAGGCCTCGCGCCCGGTGAGATGCGGGACGTGCCCGCCGAATTCGGCGACGAGATCCCGGCGGACTGCCTCTTGTCCGGGTTGGGCATCGAACTGGTCCGGATCGGGCGTGCCCGCGCTGAGGCGCGGATGCGGGTCCGCCGGGGCCACCTCAATCAACGGGGCATAGTCCAGGCCGGCGCGATCGTCGCGCTCGCCGACGCCGCCGCGGGCTGGGCCAGCTACTCGGCGATCGAACACCGCGGGTTCACCACCCTGGACCTCAGCGCGAACCTGTTGCGCGCCGCCCCCGAAGGCGACCTGCTGGTGGCCTGCGCCGTACCGGTGCGGGCAGGCCGCCGGGTGCAGGTCTACGAGGTGAACGTGTTCGGCGAGGCCGATACCCCCGGGGAGGAACGCCGCCATTTCGCCCGCTTCACCGCGACCCAACTGGTGCTGGCGCCACCGACCGAAGGAGGCGGCCGGTGAGCACACCGTTTACCGAGCGCACCGTCCCCGCGGTGCTGGCGCGCGGAGCACGGTTGTGGCCCGACAAGCCGGCCGTGGAGGCCGAGGGCGGCGTGCACACGTACCGGGCCCTCGACGTCCAGTCGCGGCGGGTATCCGCCGGGCTGGCGGCCCTCGGTGTCGGGGCCGGCGACACGGTTGCGCTGATGTTGGGCAACAGCATCGAACACGTCCTGAGCTGGTTCGGGGTCTCGTGTCTCAACGCAGTGGAAGTCCCGTTGAACACTGCGCTCAAGCCCGCACAGATCGCCTACGTGCTCAACCACTGCGAAGCCACGGTGCTGGTGATCGACCACGAATACCTGCCGGGCCTGCGTGAACTGGCCGCCGAACTGTCCGCGCTGCGGACCGTCGTGGTGTGCGGCGACGGGCTGATCGATGACGAATTGCCCTGGCACACCGTGATGTTCGACGCACTGCTGGCTCATCCGCCGGTCGCGTCGGCGCCGGTCGAACCGGGTGACACCCTCGGCATCCTCTACACATCGGGCACCACCGGCACCCCCAAGGGCGTCGTGGTGAGCCAGGCCCAGACCTACGTCCGGATGTGGCCGGGGGGCCCGGGTACGCCCACCCACGACGACCGAACCCTGGTCGTGCTGCCCATCTACCACGTGATCGGCCAGTGCCGCGGGCTGTACAACACGTTGATCGTCGGAGGTACCGCGGTCCTGCAGCGCCGCTTCTCCGCATCGGGGTTCTGGCAGTCCTGCCGGACCCACCGGATCACCTTCGTTCCGCTGGTCGGGGTGATGGTTTCCTACCTGCTGGCCCAACCGCCGTCGGACGACGACCGTGATCACCCGGTGCGTCATATCGCACTGGGTACCACCAATCCGCGACTCGACGAGTTCCGCGACCGGTACGGCATCCACGAGCTGTCGATGAGCTACGGCCTCACCGAAGCCGGTGGGGTCCTGGTGGGACCGGCCGAGGCGACCGGATGCGGGTTCCTGCGGCCGGATTTCGAGGCCCGTCTGGTCGACGACCGGGACCTGCCGGTGGCCGACGGCCAGATCGGTGAGTTGGTGCTGCGGCCGAACGACTCCTGGAGCACCATGACCGGCTACTACAAGATGCCCGCCGAAACCGCCCAGCGCTGGCGCAACCTGTGGCTGCACACTGGCGATCTGATGTGGCGGCGCGACGACGGAATGTACATGTTCGCCAGCCGGGTGTCCGAACGTATTCGGGTCCGCGGGGAGAACGTCTCGCCGGCCGAGGTCGAAGAGCAGCTCGGCGCCCATCCGGCGGTGGCCGAATGTTCGGTGCTCGGTGTCGTGGCCGGCGGTGTCGACAGTCTGGTCGGCGAGCAGGAGATCCTCGCCGCCGTGGTTTTTGCCGACGGCCGCGATATCGATTTCTCCGATATCGCCGACTATCTGCGAAGCCGGCTGCCTGCCTTCGCGGTACCCCGGTATTTCCGCCGTTACCAGGAACTTCCGCGAACCGCCGCAACCCATCGGGTCCAGCGTTCGGTCATCGCCGAAGAGCCACTGGACACCGCATGGGACGGGCAGGCCCAGCATCGCGACCGCAACGCCGACGTATCCCCGGCGTACTGACAGAACAAGGACAGGCAATGGAAGCATTGATCATCGGCGGTACCGGCCCCACCGGACCGTTCATCATCGAGGGCCTGGTGGCGCGGGGATACCGACCCGTCATCCTGCACCGCGGCACCCATGAAGTCGAGTTCCTCGCCGGCTATGAACACCTACACGCCGATCCGCACTTCGAGGATCCGGTACGAGATGTCCTCGGCGGGCGCCGATTCGACCTGGTGATCGCCTCCTACGGACGCCTGCGGCTGCTGGTGGAGATCCTGGCCGGTCATACCGAACGACTGATCACCATCGGCGGAACCGTGTACCGCCGCCAGCAGTGGTCGCGTCCGGCCGACGAAACCGCGACCCGTGAGATCTCGCACAAGTTGGTGTCGCGGGTGCAGCAGACCGAGGACGCGATCTTCGTGCGTCACCACGACGGCACCTTCAACCTCACCCATCTGCGCTATCCGAACCTGTACGGCCCACGTCAGCTCGCCCCGCGGGAGTGGAGTGTCATCCGCCGTATCCTCGACGGGCGCAGGACGATTCCGGTGCTGGACGGCGGCCTCACGCTGGAGGGCCGGGCGTATGTCGAAAACGCGGCGCAGGCCGTGCTGCTCACCGTCGACCACCCCGAGGTCTCGGCGGGCCGCATCTATCACGTCGCGGATGCGGTGACCCCGACCGACGGGGAACGGGCACTGGCCATCGCCGCGGCGATGGGCGCGGAGGTGCAGCTGATCAACTACCCGCGGGAAGCCGGCCGGCCGGCCCACTTCTGGGGTGGTGGACGCAACCTCGAGTACATGGGGCTGGACGGTCCTCCGCCGACGCACCACAAACTGCTCGACAGCTCGCGGATCCGTGCCGAACTCGGCTACACCGACCTCGTCGACTTCGAGGAGGCGATCGCCCGTACCGTCGCCTACTACCGTGAGCATCCGCTCGTCGTGGGAAGCGATGAGGAGGCGCGCATCGGCGACCCGTTCGATTACCCGGCCGAGGACCGGTTCATCGAGGAACTGCAGGCGTTCACCACCCGGTGCGCCGAGCTTCCGTTCGCCGGCGTCCGGCTGGTTCACTCCTACGATCATCCCAAGCAAGCCGCGAAAGTCCCTGCGGGAGAACACTAGATGGTGCAGATCGTGTCGCCGGCCACCCTCCGGGAAGCGGTCGACATCATGCGCGGCGCCGAGGGAGACGCCAAATACCTCGCCGGCGGGACCGCGCTGGTGCTGCTGGTCAAGATGCGGATGGTCAATCCGGAGACACTCATCAGCCTGCGCCACGTCACCGACCTACCAGACTGGGACCGGGTGACCGTGAACGACACCCACGTCCGCATCGGCGGCGGAGTCACGTTGGCCCAGCTGGCCGCCGACCCGTCGGTGCTGCGGCTGCTGCCCAGCGTGGCACATGCCGCGGACGTCGTCGGCAACATCCGGATCCGTAACTGTGCCACCGTCGGCGGTTTGATGGCGGAGGCCGACTACGCCTCCGATCCTCCGGCGACGATGGTAAGCCTGGACGCCAGCGTCCGGCTGAGCAATGGTGACCGGGTCCGTGATATCGCGGTAGCCGACTTCATCACCGACTTCTTCACCACCGAACTGGAGGACGACGAGGTCGTGATCGGGGTGAGTGTTCCGCGCCCACGCGTGGACACCCACTCCGCTTACCTGAAATTCTCCAGCCGGTCCGCCGAGGACCGGCCCTGCGTGGGTGTCGCGGCGTCGGCCGGGTTCGACGGTGACACCCTGGCCGGACTTCGGATCGTCGTCGGAGCCGTATCCGGGCGCCCCCAATGGTTTCCCGATATCACCGCGCCCCTGCTCGGCACCTGTCCGGATGCCGCGACGGTGGCAGCCGTGGCCGACGCCTACGCCGACAGCGTCGACCCGGTCGACGACATCCGCGGGTCGGCCTGGTACCGCAGGCAGGTGGTACGGGCACAGGTGACCCGCGCACTGGCCACGATCGGGGTGGGGGTGACGAGATGAGCAGCGTCCCGATCGAGCGTCACGTCTGCGACGATGCCGGTGACCGCATCAGCGGGCGGTTCCCCTTCGCGGTAGACCGGCGCATCGAGGACGCGGTGTACGTCTGTGCCGTCCGTAGCCCCGTCGCGCACGGCGTCATCACCGAACTCGACCCCGAATTCGCCTTGGGTACACCGGGTGTGCTGGCGGTCATCACCGGTGCCGATGCGCACGATCTGCTCGGTGCCGCGATGTATCACGGTGAGAGCCGACAGGACCAGCCGGTGCTGGCGGTGGAGCGGGTTCGCTATGCCGGCGAACCTGTCGCGCTGGTCGTCGCCGAAACCCGCGCGCTGGCCGAACGCGCGGTCCGTGACGTCGACCTCGAGATCGACGAGTTGCCCTATGTCGTCGATCAGGATGCCGCGGGCCTGCCCGATGCGCCCCAGCTGCACGAGGATTGGCCCGGAAACGACTGCGGGTCCTGGAAGCTGGTGCTCGGAGACGCGCAGGCGGCCATGTCGACCGCCGCGCATGTCCATACCCAGACCTATCACACCCCGTCGGCCAGCCATGCCGCGATGGAGCCCCACGTCGCCGGCGCCCAATGGCTGGGCGACGGGCTGGAGGTGTGGACCGGCACCCAGGCCCCATACGTCGTGCGTAACCGGCTCGCCCGGATCTTCGGGCTCGAACCCGACCAGGTGCGGATCCGGGCCGACAATATCGGCGGGGGGTTCGGGGCCAAACTCGATGTCCGGCTCGAGGCCATGGTCGCGCTGGCCGCGCGGGTGGTCGGGCGCCCAACGCAGATGGTGCTGTCCCGGGACGAGGTGTTCGCCACCGCGGCCAGGCACGCATCGACGGTCACGGTGACCACCGGAGTGGACGCCGAGGGCAGGTTCGTCGCGCGCATCATCGATATCGTCTACAACGCGGGCGCCTACGCGCTGACCACGCCGAGAGCGATCCGCAACGGGATGATTCGTTCCCCCGGGCCCTACCACATCCCGAACGTGTTGCTGCGCGCCGCGGGCCGCTACACCAACACCGTGCCCACCGGGCCGTTCCGCGGTGCGATGACCGGACAGGTGTGCTGGGCCGGGGAGTCCGAACTCGACGAGCTGGCCGCCCAGATCGGGATGGACCCCTACGAGTTGCGCAGGCGCAACGTCCTGCGCGACGGTGACCAGTTCGCCACCGGCGAGCACATGCACGAGATGAAGTACGAGGACATGATCGACGCGGCCGCGACCGCGGTGGACTGGTACGGGGCACTGCCGGCGCCGCGGGACGGGATCGTCCACGGCCGGGGAATGGCGTTGGTCATCAAGAGCACCCGCACGCCCTCGCGGTCGGAGGCCAAAGTGGTGCTCAATGCCGAGGGCGAGCTGGTGATCCGCAGCAGCTCGATCGAGATGGGCCAGGGCGCCCACTACACGCTGACCGAGATGGCGGCGCGGGTACTGGGCGTCGCGCCGGAGGCCATCGCGATCACCGTCGTCGACACCGACCACACCCCGTTCGACACCGTGACCAGCTCCAGCCGCACCACGCTGGCGATGGGGCTGGCCATCGAGGACGGCGCCAGGAGGCTTCGGACGCTCATCGAGGACGAGTACCGCGAATTAACCGGCATTTCGGGCCCGTTCACCCACGAGGACGGTGCCATCGACGGCGACGGCGGGCCGCCCATGACCTACCGGGAGATCATGCTCAAGTGCGCCGAGGCCGAACTCGTCGGCTTCGGGTCATACACCACCCCGGAGGGGTACGGGGTACTCGACCCCGAGACATCGCAAGGGCTGCACACGGTCAGCTGGCACCAGGGTGCGGTCGCCGTGGAGGTCGCCGTCGACACCCTCACCGGCCGGGTCCGGGTGGTGCGTGCCCACGGCTGCTCGTTCGCCGGCCGGGCCATCGACCTCGCCCGGATCCGCAAGCAGACCGAGGGCGGGATGATCTTCGGTATGGGGCAGGCCTTGATGGAGGAGATCGTTTATGACGGAGGCGAACTCACCAATGGAAACTTCTCCGACTACCAGCTGCCGTCGATTCTGGATGCGCCCGTTTCGATCACCAGCACGTTGCTGACCGATGGCCACCCGGACGCGACCCCGCACGGCGTCGGCGAGAACACCGTGCCCCCGATGGGTCCCGCCATCGGCAACGCCGTCTACGCCGCAATCGGTGCCCGGGTGCGCGAACTGCCGCTGACCGCCGAACGGGTGCTGCGTGCCATCGCCGCCGCGGACGGCGATCGCCGCGATCAGGAGGAGCAGCGATGATTCACGTGAAGTTCGGCCTCAACGACGAGCCGGTCGACGTCGAGGTGCCCGAGGACGAGTTGTTGCTCGACACCTTGCGGGAGCGCCTCGGCACCACCAGCGTTCGATACAGCTGCGGCATCGGTGTGTGCGGGACGTGCACGGTGATGCTCGAAGGCAAGGTGGTCAGTTCCTGTCTGCAGCTGACCCAGATGGCGGCCGGATGCCAGGTGCACACGGCCGAGGCGGTGCTGACCGAGAACGGTCGCCGCCGCGACGTGTACGAATCGTTCGTGGCCAGCCGGGCATTCCAGTGCTCCTACTGCATTCCGCCGATGGCGCTCACGGTCGCCGCGCTGATCGACGCCCACCCTGACATCACATCAGAGGAGCTGCGCGAGCAGCTCGGCGGAAACATCTGCCGCTGCGGCAGCTATCCACAGGTTCTTGAGGCGATTGCCTCATTGGTGAGTTCGGAGGAGACACGATGAGTCGGCTGCAGATCACGGTCGCCGTAGGCGATTACGACATCACCAGACCGATACTGGACGGAGCGGTGACGGCGACGGGGCTCGATGTCATCGGTGTCACGACGCCGTCGCCACAGCGGCACTGGCGGATGCTCAAACATCGTGAGTTCGATGTGGCCGAGTTGTCGCTGGGCTCGCACAGCGCCCGCCTCGGCCGGGGCGACACCGACCTGATCGGCATCCCGGTGTTCCCGCATCGCAGATTCCGCCATGGGTATGTGTTCGTGCCGGGCACCTCGAGCGCCGAGACCGCCGCCGACCTGGCCGGTCAGGCGGTCGGGGTGCGAAGTTGGCAGACCACCGCCGGGATCTGGCTCAGGGGCATCCTCGCCGAGTATCACGGGCTGGCGCTGTCCGCCGTCGACTGGGTCGCCCAGGACGGTGAGGATGTACCGCTGAGCCTTCCGCCGGACCTGCGCCTTTCGCAGGTCACCGACGGACAGCGGGTCACCGACATGTGTGCGGCCGGCGAACTCGGGGGACTGGTCTATCCCGAGATTCCGCACCAGATCCTGGCTGACGACGGCAGCATGCGGCGGCTCTTCCTCGATCCCAAAGCGGCCGAGCAGGAGTACTTCCGTCGGACCGGCATTTTCCCGATCATGCATGTGGTGGCGGTGCGGGCCGAACTCATCGAGACCTACCCGTGGTTGCCCCGAACGCTGTGCGAGATGTTCGAAGAGGCAAAGCAACTGGCGATGCGGAGGTTGACCAATCCCCGTACGGTCAGTCTGGCCTGGCTACGTACGCTGCAGGAAGAGGAGCGTGCGCTGCTCGGTCCTGACCCATGGCATTACGGGCTGGACCAGCAGAACATCCACACGCTGACCACCTTCCTGGAATATGCGCACAGCCAGGGCGTGATCGGACGTCCGCTCGGCGCCGCAGATCTGTTCGACCCCTCGGTCGTCAGCGCCGCGCCCGCCTACATATGACCTTTAGCCGCCGCTGAATTCCCATCGCGGCATTGACAATAGTATCCGTTAGCGTTCTACTGTATGCAGTTGTGTACTGGAATGACGGGCGCACTGCTCGAGCACTGAGGAGTCTTGATGCAAGACCGATATGACGTCGTCGTCGTCGGAGCCGGCAACGCCGCACTGTGCGCCGCGCTGGCCGCGCGTGAACACGGGGCAGGTGTGCTGGTCCTGGAACGCGCACCCGAGAACGAGCGCGGCGGCAACACCGCCTTCACCGCTGGGGCAATGCGGTTCGCCTACAACGGCGTTGAGGACGTCCTCGAGCTTTGCCCGGAGCTCAGCGAGGATGATCTGGCCTCGACCGACTTCGGTGCCTACACTCAGGACGACTTCTACAACGACATGTGCCGGGTCACCGAGTACCGGACCGATCCCGATTTGACCGACATCATCGTCAAGAAGTCCTTCGAAACCCTGAAGTGGATGCGCAGCAAGGGGGTTCGGTTTGCCCCGATCTACGGCAGGCAGGCCTTCAAGGTCGACGGCAAGTTCAAGTTCTGGGGCGGACTGACCCTGGAGACCTGGGGTGGTGGGCCGGGACTGGTCGACTCGCTGATCGATGCCGCTACCCGCGAGGGCATCGACATCGCTTATGAGGCGCGGGCATTGGCGTTGAAGACCGATGACGCCGGGGTTTCGGGGGTGCAGATCCGCGTCGACGGTGAGCTCCGCACCGTCGACGCCGGGGCGGTCATCCTGGCATCCGGCGGATTCGAGGCCAACCCCGAATGGCGTACCCGCTACCTGGGGCCGGGATGGGACCTGGCCAAGGTGCGCGGCTCGCGGTTCAACATGGGCGACGGCATCCGGATGGCCATCGACATCGGCGCGATGCCGTGGGGGCACTGGTCGGGGGCTCACGCCGTCGGCTGGGAACTCAACGCGCCGCCGTACGGTGATCTGGCCGTTGGTGACGGGTTCCAGAAGCACAGCTACCCCTTCGGCATCATGGTCAACGCCGATGGATGCCGTTTCGTCGACGAGGGCGCCGACTTCCGCAACTACACCTACGCCAAGTACGGTCACCGGATCCTCGCCCAGCCCCAACAGTTCGCCTGGCAGATCTTCGACCAGAAGGTGACGCACCTGCTACGCGACGAGTACCGGATCCGGCAGGTGACCAAGGTGACGGCCGATTCGATTCCGGCCCTGGCGCGCAAGCTCGACGGCGTCGATGCCGACCAGTTCGTCAAGACCGTCGAGGAGTTCAACGCCGCGGTCCGCACCGAGGTCCCGTTCAACCCGAACGAACGCGACGGACGCCGGACCGTGGGGCTGCCCCTGGACAAGACCAACTGGGCCAATCCGCTGGACTCCCCGCCGTTCGAGGCCTACGCCATCACCTGCGGTGTGACGTTCACCTTCGGCGGCCTGCACATCACCGAGCACGCCGAGGTGCTCGACACCGAGGACCGCCCGATCAAAGGCCTCTACGCGTGCGGCGAGCTGGTGGGCGGGATCTTCTACTTCAACTACCCGGGTGGCACCGGCCTCACCAACGGCTCGGTGTTCGGCCGGATAGCCGGTGAACGCGCCGGAGCGCACGTCGACGCCCAGCTGATCGAGCAGAATTAACCCTTACCCCCAAAGGAGAGCGCTGTCATGACGGAATACGACCTCATCGTCAAGTCGTCGACGATCATCACCCCGGCCGGGCGGGTTTCCGGTCAGGTAGCCGTGCGGGGCGAGAAGATCGTGGGCATCCTCGCGCCCGAGGAGGATGCCGCGGCCAAGAAGACGATCGATGCCGGCGACAAGCCGGTGATCCCTGGCCTCATCGACACCCACTGTCATTTCCGGGATCCCGGTTACACCCACAAAGAGGACTACTACCACGGGACGATCGCCGCCGCGGCGGGCGGCGTCACGACGGTGTTCGACATGCCCAACGTCGACCCGCCCACCACGACGGCCGATCGGCTCAAGGCCCACCTGGAGAACGCGCAGTCCAAAGCGGTCGTGGACTTCGGCCACAACGCCTCCGGTGTGGTCCCGGAGAACATCAAGGAGCTCGCCGAGGCCGGCGCCACCGCCTTCAAGGTGTGGATGATGAAGGACATCGGTCGGGACTACCCGCACCCGCCGGGCACCTCGCTGACCAACCACGGCGCCCTTTACCGGGTATTCGAGGAGGTCGCCGACACCGGGCTGCCGCTCTACATCCATCCCCACGACCACGACCTCTACGAGCTGTTCGTCGCGCGTTCTCAGGAGGAATGGGGGATGGACTTCCGGTCCTACGCCAGGGCGCTGCGCGGTGGCAACGGCGTGGTGCTCAACACCGCCATCGCCACCATCCTGGAGTTCCAGCGCTCGGTGGGCACCAAACTCCATGTGCTGCACCTGTCGACCCGCAACGGAGTCAAGATGGTGGCAGAGGCCAAGGCCGAGGGCCGCGACGTCACCGCCGAGGCGAACCCGTTCGCACTGTTCGTCACGAACGACTGGGCGAATATCGAGAAGAAGGGGCCGTACGCACTGGGCTTCTGGGTGCCCGAGGACGACAATCCGTCGATGTGGGACGCGGTCGTCGACGGCACGATCGACGTGATCGGCAGTGACCACGGACCCCATACCAGGGAGGAGAAAGAGGTCGGCTGGACCGATATGTACACCGCGCCGGGCGGCAGTCCGATGATCGAGCAGTACCTGCGGCTGTTGCTTACCGAGGTGCACAAGGGCCGGCTGACCTTGGAACGGGTGGTCGAACTGTGCGCACACGCGCCCGCGCGGTTGACCGGCTACTACGGTCAGAAGGGCGCGATCCTGCCCGGGGCTGATGCCGACCTGGTGGTGCTCGACATGGACCACGAAGAGGTTTTGCGGGCCGAGCACAGCCACTACATGTGCGGGTGGATGCCCAGCGAGGACTTCAACACCAAAGGCCGCCCGGATATGACGATCCTGCGTGGCCGGGTGATCATGCAGGGCGGCAACGTGGATGCCGCGGCCGGATCCGGGAAATTGCTGCGGCCCAGCATCTGACACTGGCGAGGTACAACCGAAAGGTCACATCGATGTCGAAAACGACCGCGCACGTTGTCGCGGATGCGTTGGCGTGCTCGGGGATTCGTCACATTTTCGCCTATCCCGGCGATCCCATCATCGAACTGATGGAGAGCTCACGGGTTCGCGGCATCGATGTGGTCCTGGCCCGTCGGGAAGGTACCGCCGCCTTCATGGCCGAAGGTGTCGCGATGCAGACCGGCAGGCCCGGGGTGTGTCTGTCGACGCTGGGGCCCGGATCGACCGCCATGGTCAACGGGGTCGCGGCGGCCAACACCGACCGGGTGCCGATGATCGCGCTCTCGGGGCAGATTGAGACGGCTCGCGAGCAGTTCTTCACCCACCAGGTCGTCGACCACAAGCTGCTGTACTCGCCGATCACCAAGTGGGCCGGGCGGATCGAACCCCGTTCGGTCGGCACCACGATGCGCAAGGCGCTGAGCCTGGCGCAGGCAGAACGGCCGGGCGCCGTGCATCTGACGATCGCCGGCGACCTGAGCCGCGAACCGGCCACCGACCTGAGCTTCTCACCGCCCCCGACCAGGGCCGCGGTGTCGACGCTGTCGGTGGTCAAGGCCGCCGATGCCCCGGACCCGGCCGAGCTGCTGGCGCGGGCGCGGCGGCCGGTGGTGCTCACCGGGATCAGTGCGACACGGGCGGGGGCCACCGACGCCCTGGTGCGCTTCGCCGAGGCGGTCTCGGTTCCCGTTGTGGTGTCGCCGATGGCCAAAGGAGTATTCCCGGAGGACCATTCGCTGTTCGCCGGGGTCCTCGACATGGCCTGCAACCAGGTTCTGTGGCAGCTGCTGGCCGAAGCCGACCTGATTGTCGCGGCCGGGTTCGACGCCGTGGAGCTGATCAAACCGTGGCAGATCGACACCCCGGTGCTGCACATCGATTCCCTGGCCAACAGCGATCAGATCTACGCCAGCGAGGTCGAGTGCCTCGGTGACATCCCGGCCATCCTGGACTGGCTCACCGAGCAGTGGCGCGGCCAACCCCGGTGGGCTGCGGACGAACTGGAGACGCATCGGAGCACGCTGCGCGACGCCTACTACGAGGGCCGAGTCATCGGCAGACTCAATCCCACCGACGTGGTCGACGTGGTCCGCGCCGCTATGCCTGCCGATACGCTGGCGACCACCGACGTCGGTTCGCACAAGCTGCTGGTCGGTCAGGGCTGGCGCACCCATGGTCCCCGCCAGCTGCTGATGACCAACGGGTTGTCATCGATGGGCTTCGGGATTCCGGCCGCCATCGCGGCCAAGATCGTGGCGCCGTCGCAACCGGTGGTGGCGTTGATCGGCGACGGAGGTTTCGCCATGGCCGCCACCGAGATCCGGCTGGCCGCGTCCCGCGGGCTCGGCATGGTGTTCGTGGTGTTCGCCGACGGCAGCCTGAACCGGATCGAGCTCAAGCAGATGGCGCAGAGCTACCCGAGCACCGCTACCAGGATCGAAGACGTCGACCTGGTGGGCCTCGCCGCGTCGATGGACTGTGACGGCGCTCGCGCGGAATCGGTCTCCGAGTTGGAAAAGGTGCTGTCCGACGTGGACTCGCTGACCCGCCCGCTCGTCGTGGAGGCCCGAATCGACCCGGCACAGTATCAGTCCCAGTTCTAGGAGCGCAGAGTGCTGACCCGAGAGTTCGCCCAGTTCGCGGTAACCCAACGCAAGAACGGCCTTCCGGACGAGGTGTACGCGGCCGCGACGCGCGCCGTCGTCGACTGGTTCGGTGCCACGATCGCGGGCGTGGAGTTGGATCCGGCCCGGATCATGACTCGCACGCTGGTGTCGGCCGAGGACACCGGAGTGTGCGCCCTGGTTGCCGGTTCACGGTCGGTCGATGCCCGTGCCGCTGCGCTTATCAACGGAACCGCCTCGCATACCGTGGAATTCGACGACATCTTTCGGGACGGTATCTACCATCCGGGTTCGCCCACGGTCGCCGCGGCGCTGGCGGCGGCGCAGCAACTCGACCTCGGTGGTGAACGCTTCCTGCGTGCGGTGGCGATCGGCTATGAGATCGGTGACCGCATCGCGGCGGCGATACAGCCCGCGCACTACCGGTTCTGGCACACCACCGGGACCGTGGGTGCCATCGGTGCCGCCGCCGCGGTCGCCGATCTGCTGGAGCTCGACACCGATTCGTTCGCGCATGCGCTGGCGACCGCCACCACGATGGCGGCCGGACTGCAACAAGCCTTCCGGTCCGATTCGATGAGTAAACCCCTGCATGCCGGCCATGCCGCCGATTCCGGGTTGGTGGCCGCGCAGCTCGCCGGTGGCGGCTATACCGGCGCGCTGGACATCCTGGAGGGCTCGGCCGGTTTCGGCGCCGGGATGTCCGATCAACCGGATTGGCCGAAGTCGGTCGAACTGCTGGGAAAACCGTGGGGCATCACAGCGGCCACGGTCAAGAATCACGCCTGCTGTGGGCACACCTTCGCGGCCGTCGACGCCGCGCTGGAGCTGCGTGATCAGGGACTGGACCCCAATCTGGTCGAGGCCATCGAGATACGGACCTACACCACCGCGACGCGGGTCGCCGGGAACCCGGACCCGAGCACCGAGTTCGAGGCCAAGTTCAGTCTGGCTTACTGTGTCGCCGCGGCGATCTGGCTGGGATCGGTGCGCCTGGCCGCCTTCAGCCGGGAGAATCTGGGCCACCCAGGGATCCGTGCCCTGCTGCCACGCGTCACGGTGATCGCCGATCCCGAGTTCGACGTGGATTTCCCGGGCCGCCGCCGGGCCCGTGTCACCGTGCGGATGGCCGACGGCACCGACCGGCATCGACAACGCGACACCAGGAAGGGCGATCCGGACGATCCGTTGACCGACGACGAGATGCGCGGCAAGTTCCTCGAACTCGCCGAACCGGTCATCGGTGAGCGGCGCGCGGAGATTCTCGCCGAACAGCTGTGGGCGGTGCGCGGCCGTGGGTCGGTCCGCGGCCTCGGAACCGAATCGGAAGGTCAATCGTGAAGCAGGCCAGGCTCTTCATCAAGGGACAATGGACGGACGGCGCGACGACCGCCGAGCTGCGGGACAAGTTCAGTGGCGCGGCGCTCGGTGTGCTGCACGAGGCCTCGGATGACCAGGTCGCCGAGGCGCTCGACGGGCTCAACCGGGCGGCGTCGACCACGTCGTTCCCGCACTACGACCGCTTCCGGGTGCTGTCCCGGGCGTCGGCGTTACTCGCCGAGCGGCAGGAGGAGTTCGTCGCGGCGATCGTCGACGATACGGGATTCACGGTGACCGACGCCCAGCGTGAGGTGTCGCGGGCCACCCAGACGCTGCTGCTCTGCGGTGAGGAGGCCAAACGCATCCACGGCGAGGTGGTTCCGCTGCACGGCGCTCCGGGCGGGGGGAGCAGGCTCGCGTTCACCGTTCGCCATCCGGTCGGCGTCGTGTGCGCCATCACCCCGTTCAACTCACCGCTCAACACCGTGGCCCACAAGGTGGGGCCGGCGTTGGCCGCCGGCAACGCCGTCGTCCTCAAGCCGGCCAAGCACACGCCGTTGAGCTCGGTCCTGCTCGTCGAGCTACTGCTGGAATGTGGCCTGCCCGAATCGTTGATCGCTCTGGTCCACGGCGACGGATCCACGGTCGGGGATGCGTTGCTGCGCAGCCCGATTCCGGCGTTCTACGCGTTCACCGGAAGCACCGCCGTCGGAGAACACATCCGTGCCACAGTCGGCCTGCGCAAGGCCCAGCTGGAGCTGGGCAGTCTGGCGAGCACAATCGTGTGCGACGACGCCCGGCTGGACCGCGCGGTAGATGCCTGCATCAACGCGGCATTCCGCAAGGCCGGGCAGGTCTGCACCTCGGTGCAGCGGCTGTACGTGCAATCGGGGATCCTCGACGAGTTCGTCGGGGAACTGGTGGGCCGGCTGCGTGACCGCCGGGTCGGAGACCCCCGACGCGACGACACCTTCGTCGGGCCCCTGATCAGCGCCGGCGAGGCCGACCGGGTGGAGAAATGGGTCACCTTGGCGGTCGAAGCGGGAGCCGCGGTCGCCGCAGGCGGCGGCCGCGAGGGTCAGGTGATCGCGCCGACCGTGCTCAGGGACGTGGCGCCGGATGCCGAGGTGATGGTGAAAGAGGTGTTCGGACCGGTGGTCAACGTGGTCGGGTTCGACGACCTCGAGCAAACCATCGGCGACGCCAACGACACACCGTACGGCCTGGCCGCAGGGATCTTCACCGCGGATCTCAACCGGGCGTTGACCGCGGCGGAGAAGCTGAGGATGGGTTCGGTGCACATCAACGAAACGTCCAGCAGCCGCGTGGATCTGATGCCTTACGGCGGGGTCAAGGAGAGCGGAACCGGACTGGAAGGCCCGCGCTACGCGATCGAGGAGATGACCGAGGCCCGACTCATCACGATCGGACCGGCGTAACACCCGGGCCCGACAGATGTGAACGGGACGGTGAGACCGGTGCGGACAGGAGCGCGGGGAGGCGCAGAGGTCTGCCCGCGGTCAGTGGGCCGCCTCGGTCGCGGCGTACATCTGAAGTCGCACATTGCGGGCGCCGGTCATGTGGTCCTCGGCGATCTTGCCCGCCAGGTCCCGATCGCCGGCCTTGATCGCTTCGATCAGTTGGCGGTGTTCCTTGAGCACGGTGTCCCAACGATCGGGATAGGTCAACGTGGTCTCCCGATACCGGATCAGATGCGCATGCAGCCGCACCAGCAGATCGACCAGGGTCGCGTTGTGGCTCATCGCCCAAACCGCTTCGTGGAACTTGCGATTCGTTATCGTCAGCCGGTCGGGATCATCGGTCGAGGCGTCCTGCATCGCGGTGTGTACCTGTTCGAGCCGCAGCAGGTCGAGATCGGTGCGGCGCTCGGCGGCCGCGCGGGCCGCCGCACCTTCCAGGATGATCCGCACTTCGTAGATCTCCAGGATCTCCTCGGGGCTGCGGCCCCGGACCTGCATGCCCCGCGGGCCACGTTGGACCAATCCATCCTGCTCGAGCCGACGCAGTGCCTCGCGCACCGGGGTACGACTCACCCGGTACTGGGCCGCCAATGCCAGTTCGGTGAGCGGATCACCGGCGGCGAATGCGCCGTCGACGATGGCTTCGCGCAGTTGCTGGTAGACGTCCACCCCACCCGTTCCTTCCGTTCCGGACCTACGTCCTCCCAACGCTTGTATCCGGAGGTATACCTCTCGAGAGGTTACCAGGGCCGGACCGCCGCAGCGGCGAATACCAACGTTCGGCGAGCCACCAAGTTACCGCAGCCCCGTCGGGTGAGGAGGTCCACATGTGGGCGTACGAATTAGTCGGCCCGGGCTCCCTCGAACAGACCGATGCGCCGACACCCAGTCGCGAAGGGTTGGCCGTCGGTTCGGTGCTGCTGCGGACGCTCGCGGGCGGCATATGCGGCAGTGATATCCCCAAACTGACCGGTGCGAAAGGAGCCTGCGTCGACGGAGACGGACGACTCGGCCGGGGCAGGCCCGGTTATCCCATGCACGAGGTGGTCGGGGAGGTGATCGCATCCCGCAGCGATGAGATCCGCGACGGCGCACGCGTTGTCGGCTGGGCCACCCACAACGACGGGCTTGCCGAGTTCACGGTCACCGCAGCCGATCAGCTACATACATACGACCGGTCGCTCACCCCGGTGGACGCGGTGCTGATCCAGCCGCTGGCGTGCGTTCTTGAGGCGATCGACCGGATCGCGGTACGCGGCGAGGACGTCGCGGTGATCGGCCTCGGGCCGATCGGTCTGTTGTTCGCCCACGCGGCCAAGGGCCGCGGGGCCCGCCGGGTGACGGGTATCGATCCCGTCGACCGCTCGGATGTGGCGGAAAAGTTCGGGATCGACGAGTTGGTGGTGGCGCCCGCGCGCACGTGGGCGCGCAGCGTCTCCGACGGCAACAGGCCGACCACGGCGATCGAAGCGGTCGGCCACCAGGTGTCTACGCTCGACGATGCCGTCGCGGGCTTGGCCGTGGGTGGCACCCTGCTGTATTTCGGCATCCCCGACGACGAGTACTACCCGCTGAACATGGAGCGGTTCCTCCGCAAGAATCTCACCCTCATCGCTGGAGTCACCCGCAGGCGCCGTCAGGCCCTCGCCGCGGCCGACGCCTACCTCGACCGGTTTCCGGAACTGAACCCGACGCTGGTCACCCATCGTTTTCCAGCCGCGGCGGCGCAGTCCGCCTTCGACGCCGCGGCCACGCCGAAGCGTGGCCGCCTGAAGGTGGTGATCTCGTTCACCGACGTCGATTCAGGCCAGGCGAAAGTTGGTGTGCCGCAGTGATCGAGCAGCACGAGGCAGCAACGGCCACTGGCGTTGGCAGGTGGGCCTGGCAACAGTGGGCGCTCTGCCGGGGGTATCCGTCCGAGGTCTTTTTCCCCGAAGCCGTTCGGGGGCGGGAACTGCATCGCAGGGAAGAAGAAGCCAAACGGATCTGCATAGACTGCCCGGTCCTCGCCGAATGTCGCGAGCATGCGTTGAGAGTTCCGGAGGCCTACGGGGTGTGGGGAGCGCTGGCTCCACGCGAACGCGCCCAGCTCGCCAAGCGCTGGTCCGTGGCGACGCGCAAAAGCCCCGGCAAGTCGCACCCGGCCGTCAGGCCCCCGGCGCCCACGTCGGCGGCGGCATGGTTACGAGTCTGACGTCGCGGCCCGCCGCTGTCGTCCGGGTGGCCGGCACGGTGTGGCGTTTCTCTGACGTATCATGACGACATGGAAGCGACAGCGTCGGATATCGAGGCCCTGCTCGCCCGGGTGAACGAGGCGACCGCATTGCTGCAGCGGTCGGCATCCGTGCCCGACGAGGTCGCCACGCTCATCGACAATTTCGGCGAGACGTTGGGTGCTGCGACGCCGCTGCGGTTGGCGGCCGACCCGTACCTCACGACGATGTTGTGGGCCGCGGCGTTCCGTGCCGAAAAGGCGCTCCGCCACGACAACGACGAGCGGCGGCGGCGCGATGTGCGGGTCGCGCTCGAGCAGTTTCGTCACGCCCTGCGCGATATCGTCGAGCGCCGGCCGTTCGACGACGGCGCGTCGGTCCGCGACGTGCTGGCCAGGACCGCCGATGCGGTCGACGTCCCGCAGAAGGAGCTGGCCGACCTGTTGGGCGTATCGGTGCGCAAGCTTCAGCGTTGGCTCAGTCCCGACGGGCCCGAGCCGTCGGGCCGGGACGCCGCGCGCATCAGGACCGTGGGAAACATCGTGAGCCAATTGCGTCACGCCTTCACCGGGCCGGGGGTGATGGCGTGGTTCACGCGTCCGCACCCGGTCCTGCGGACCCGGCCGGTCGAGCTTTTGGACGATCCGCTCGGGTACCCGGAACTGGTGGGTGCGGCGGCCGCGGCGCGCGCCACCACCGCATGACGTTCACGGTCTTCCGGCATGCGGCCTACGACTCGCCGTGGTGGGCGATTCCGAGCTCGCGGTCGGGGCGGTTCAACCGCGCTAGGCAAGCCACCACTCAATATCTGTGCCTGCACCCGCTCGGGCCGGCCGCCGAGATGTTGCGGCACAACGTCGGTCCGACGGGTGATCCGAATGACGTGGTGCTCAACCTCTGGACGGCAACGGTCGCCGCCGACGCCGTCGTGCACATCGACTTCGGCGATGCGGCCGGCCACGGCTGTACGCCGGACGAACTCGTCGGCGACGACTACGGCCCCACCCAGTCCCTCGCCGAGCGGGTACGGGCCGGTGGTGCACGCGGCATGGTGGTTCCCTCGGCCGCACTGCCAGGGACGCACAACCTGGTCCTGTTCGGGGAACGGGTGCTGCACCCCTACCTGTGGCAACCCCTTGCGCCCGAGGAGATTCCGACCGGGCACCTCACCGACGGCGCCCGGGCCACGGCCGAACTCGCCGCACAGGTCCGCTGGTTCGGCAGCACACACTCCGCACTCGAGCGGTGGAAGGTGACCGGGGACTACGAGCCGTTCGCGGATCCGATGCCGACCCGCTGGTGAACAGTTTGCCCGCGGGGCGCCCGCTGCGGGCGAAATTAGTTTTCTGATCTAAGGTCTTCCACCTAAGGTGGGGGGTCGCGCAGATGGGGTCGGGGAGACAGGGAGTGGTAATGACGGGCCCGAGCACGGGGGAGATTGCGACGCAGCCACCCGCCCGGTCGAGCGCCAACGTGATCATCGCACTGCTGGTCGGATCGGCCTTCGTGATGATCCTCAACGAGACGATCATGAGTGTGGCGCTGCCCGCCCTGATCGTCGACCTGAAGATCGCGGCGAGCACGGCGCAGTGGCTCACCAGCGGTTTTCTGCTGACCATGGCGGTCGTCATCCCGATGTCGGGCTCGCTGCTGCAACGGTTCCCGGTCCGCACCATCTACGTGGCGTCGATGGCGCTGTTCTGCACGGGCACTCTGGTGGCTGCGGTGGCGCCGGGCTTCGCGGTGCTGCTGGTGGGCCGCATCGTGCAGGCCTGCGGCACCGCCGTCATGATGCCGTTGTTGATGACGACGGTCATGACGTTGATCCCCGCCGAGCGTCGCGGGCAGATGATGGGCACCATCTCGATCGTCATCGCCGTCGCACCGGCCATCGGTCCCACGCTGTCGGGTTTCATCCTGGGTTCGCTCGACTGGCGGTGGATGTTCTGGATCGTGCTGCCCATCGCGCTCGTCGCGCTCACGGCCGGTCTGGCGTGGTTGCGGGTCGCTGACGAGCGGCAGGACCCCACCCCGATCGACCCGGTCTCGGTACCGCTCTCGGCGATCGCGTTCGCGGGGCTGGTGTTCGGCCTCTCGCTGCTGGGGGAGTCCGCTCATGGCCGGCAGGGTGTGCCGGCCTGGGTGCCGATGACGGTCGGTGCGGTCGCGATGGTTCTCTTCGGCTCCCGCCAGCTGCAGTTGCAGCGACGCGACCGCGCCTTCCTGGACCTTCGGCCGTTCACCTACCGGCGATTCTCGGTGTCGCTGGGCCTGGTGATCCTCGGTTTCATGGGGCTGTTCGGCGCGATCATCATGGTGCCGCTCTACGTGCAGGACGTCTTGAAGCAGAGTGCGCTGGTCGCCGGGCTGGCGACGCTGCCGGGCGGGCTGCTGATGGGTGTGGCCGGTCCGCTGGTCGGGCGGGCCTACGACCGCCACGGTGCCAGGATGCTCGTGGTACCCGGGTCGGTGCTGCTGTGCGGGTCGCTGTGGGGGTTCACGGCGTTGTCGGCGGCATCGCCGGTCTGGGAACTCGTCGCCCTGCAGACGGTCATGATGGTCGGTCTGTCGATGATGTTCACGCCGCTGATGACCGACGCACTCGGCGTTCTGCCCGACCGGTTCTACTCGCATGGCAGCGCGATCCTCACGACACTTCAGCAGGTGGCGGGCGCGGCGGGGACTGCGTTGTTCGTGACGGTGATGACCAAGGCGTCCCACGCCGGCGGGGCTCCGGATCTGCCCGGCGTGCACGCGGCCTTCACGGTCGCCGCGCTGATCAGCGTGATCGCCGTGATCGCCGCGTTCTTCACCGCGCCCCGCCCGAGCCCCGCGGGCGGCACTCCGACGCACTGAGGGGTTTTCGTCAGACCGCAGACTCCTGGGGTTCCCGTTGGATCGGCGTCGGCCACGGCTGGGGCACCGGCCGTGGACGCACCCGCTGCGGCCACCAGAACCAGCGGCCGAGCAACGCGGCCAGCGACGGTGTCATGAGCGATCGCACCACCAAGGTGTCGAACAGCAGCCCCATGCCGATCGTCGTACCCACCTGCCCGATCACGATCAGATCGCTGACCGCCATCGAGATCATCGTGAAGGCGAACACCAGGCCGGCGGCGGTGACCACCGAACCGGTACCCGCCATCGACCGGATGATGCCGGTCTTGAGTCCGGCGTGGATCTCCTCCTTCATCCGCGACACCAGCAGCAGGTTGTAATCGGCCCCGACCGCGAGCAGCACGATGACCGACATCGGCAGCACCATCCAGTGCAACGGAATCCCGATCGCGTGCTGCCACAACAACACCGAAAGACCGAACGACGCACCCAGACTCAGCACCACGGTCCCGACGATCACCGCCGCGGCCGCGATCGCGCGGGTGAGCACCACCATGATCAGGAAGATCAGGATCAGCGCGGCGGTCGCGGCGATCAGCAGGTCGTAATCCGCACCCTGCTGCATGTCCTTGTACATGGCCGCGCTGCCGCCGACGTACACCGTCGAGCCCTCCAGCGGGGTGCCCTTGATCGCGTCGGCCGCCGCGATACGAAGCGGCTCGATGTGCGCGGTGCCCTCCTCGGTCAGCGGATCACCTTGGTGGAACACGGTGAACCGGACGGCGCGACCGTCGGGGGAGAGGAACAGCTTGATCCCCCGCTGGAAGTCGGCCGTCTGGAACGCCTCCGGCGGCAGATAGAAGTTCTCGTCGTTGCGGGCCGCGTCGAACGCCTGCCCCATCGCCGTGGCGTTCTCCTGGTTGGCCATGTTCTGGTCCTGCTGCGCCTTCTGCGCCTGGTACTGGTTGAGCAGGTACTGCTTCTGGTTCTTCATCGTCTGGATCATCGCCGGCATCACGGCCGCCATCTGCGGGGTGAGGTCGGCCATCCGGTGCAGGTCCGGCACGATCGCCTGGAAGTCGTCGGACATCTGGCTGATGCCGTCCAGGGTGTCGAAGATCGACCGGAGCGAATGACACATCGGGATGTCGAAGCAGTGCGGCTCCCAGTAGAAGTAATTGCGCAACGGGCGGAACTGATCGTCGAAATCGGCGAGGTGGTCACGCACCTCGTTCAACGTCATCGAGGTGTTGTCCATCTTGTCGGCCATACTGCTGGTGACTTCGGCCAATTCGAGCGTGATGCCGTACAGCTTCTCCTGAGAATCGATGGAGGTCTGCATCTCGTTGGCCTGCTTGAGCGTGTTCTCCAGCACCTTCTGCTGATAGTCGTTGTTCATCAGTTGGCCTGTGCCGCTTTGGCTGAGCGTGTAGGCCAGGGAGGCGTGCTCGATGGGCTTGCCGTCGGGCCGGGTGATCGTCTGCACCGAGGCGATGCCGTGCACCCGGGCCATCGCCTTGGCGATTTTGTCGATCACCAGGAAGTCCGCGGGGTTGCGCAGATCGTGGTCGGTTTCCACCATGATCAGCTCGGGATTCATCTTGGCGTCGGAGAAGTGCCGGTCGGCGGCCGCATAACCGACGTTCGCCGGCACCTCATCGGGCAGATAGATGCGGTCGTTGTAGGTGGTGTGGTAACCCGGCAACGTCAACAACCCGACCAGAGCCAGCACGGTGGCCCCGACCAGCACCGCCCCGGGCCAGCGCACGGTGGCCGCACCGAGGCGCCGCCAGCCGCGGGCCCGCCCCATCCGCTTGGGGTCCAAGACCTTTCCGAACCGGGTGACCAGAGAGATCAGCGCGGGACCGAGGGTCAGCGCGGCGGCGACCACGATCGTCATGCCGATCGACAACGGGATGCCCATGGTCTGGAAGTACGGCAGCCGGGTGAAGTGCAGGCACAGCGTTGCCCCGGCGATGGTCAGGCCGGAAGCCAGCACGACATGCGCCGTACCGTGAAACATGTTGTAGTAGGCCGATTCCTTGTCCTCGCCCGATCGTCGTGCTTCCTGGTAGCGGCCGATCAGGAAGATCGCGTAGTCGGTGGCCGCGGCGATCGCCAGCGTCACCACCATGTTCGTGGAGAACGTGGTGAGCCCGAAGACGTTGTGGTAGCCCAGGAATGCGACGATGCCGCGGGCCGACAGTAGGCCGACGACCACCATGCCGAGCGTGATCACCACCGTGATGATGGAGCGGTAGACGGCGAGCAGCATCACGGTGATGACGGCGAAGGTCAGCCCTTCGATCGTCTTCATGCTCTCGTCGCCGACGATGTTCTGGTCGGTGGTGGTCGCGGCAGGCCCCGTCACGTAGGCCTTGACTCCGGGCGGTGCCTTGGTGTCGGAGACGATGTTGCGCACCGCGTCGACCGACTCGTTGGCCAGCGCCTCACCCTGGTCGCCGGCGATGTACGCCTGCACGTAAGCGGCCTTGCCGTCGGCGCTTTGGGCGCCGGCGGCGGTCAACGTATCGCCCCAGAAATCCTGGACATGCTGGATGTGGGTGGTGTCGGCGCGCAGCTTGCGGACCATCTCGTCGTAGAACGCGTGGGCATCGGCGCCCAACGGATTCTCGCCCTCCAGCACGATCATCACCGAGCTGCTGGTGTCGTACTCGCCGAACACCTTGCCGACGTGTTTCGTGGCGATCAGCGACGGTGCGTCGTTGGGGCTCATCGACACCGCGCGCATCTTGCCGACCTCTTCGAGCTGCGGCACGGTGGTGTTGAGGATCGCGACGATGGCGATCCACACCAGCACGATCGGTATGGCGAAGACGCGGATGAGGCGTGGCAGCCGAGAGCGTTTGACGTGCCGGGCCTGCCGGATCGCGTCGGTCGGCGCGTCGTCGGTGTGGTGCTCGGTGCGCTCGCTCATGCGGCCTTCACCAAGCAGTACGTCGCGGCGTTCATGCCCTGAGCCGTCCTTTCGTCTTTGACCTCGTCGTCGACGGTGACGCGGCAGCTGATGGACTGACCGTCACCCTGCGCCAGCAGATTCGGCATGACCGACGGGATCGTCGTCTCCAACCGCAGGGACCACGGCAGGCTGACCTCGCCGGTGCGCTGCGGCAGACCGTCGAGGTCGACGTAGTTGATGTTCGCGGTGGAGCCCGTTCCGTAGACCTCGTACACCACGACCTTGGGGTTGAATTTCTCGGCCGTGTCGTTGTCGACGGGTGTCACGACGGCCCCGTCGGAGCCGAAAACCGACCGCAGGTGGGACACGCTGAGCGCGCCGACCGCCACCGCGACCACCATGAGGACGGGCACCCAGACCCGTTTGAGTGTCGAGATCACGGAATCTGCCGTATCGACGAAAGGGCTTGGCACGCAGCAGTTTTAGGGCACGCGGCAGCGCGCGCCGGGACGACGGTCAAAGTCGGGCCTTTCCACGTGGGTCCCCCGGACCGATCGAAGGCCCGTTAAGTAGTCAACCTAAACTGAATAAGTGGATCAAGTCAATCCACTTATGGCGACCGTCACGCTAAACTCCGAACCATGGCCGACGAACCCCGCCGCGCGCTGCGCAGTGACGCACAGCGCAATCGGCAGCGTGTGCTCGACGCGGCACGCGAGCTGTTCGCCGAGAAGGGCCTCGAGGCGACGCTCAACGATGTGGCGCACCATGCCAATGTCGGAGTCGGCACGGTGTACCGGCGATTCGCCACGAAGGAAGAGTTGCTGGACGCGGTCTTCGAGGACGGAATCGACCGGATGGTGTCCCTGGCCGAGACCGGATTGCGGAACGAGAATTCGTGGGACGGTTTCGCGTGGTTCGTCGAGCAGATGTGCGAACTGACTGCGACCGACCGCGGTCTGCGCGAGATGGTGTACAGCAAGGCCTACGGCGGGCACCAGGTCGAGTGTTCGCGGCTACGTCTGGAGCCGGTGATCTCGAAACTCGTCGAGCGGGCCCGCGACGACGGTTACCTGCGTCCGGACGTCGAACCCTCGGATATGCCGATCCTCGGCCTGCTGGCCGGCACAGTCGGCGAATGGGCCGGCCACGTCGAACCCGACCTCTGGCGTCGCTACGTCGCGCTGCTGGTCGACGGCATGCGCCACCGGGAGGGGCGGGCCCGCCTGCGCGTCGACGCACTCGACGAGGATCAGATGGATGCGGCGATGCGGGGTTGGCACCCGGCCGGGTGCCCTTCCGGGTGAGCCGGGCCGGGGCGACCGGAACAGCAAGCATCCGATTGACATCCGGACCGAGTGGGTACGGTCGAAAGCATGGATGTCTATGCCTTGGCCTTCGAATGGACGGACACCAGTCGGCATTGGCTTGTCGAAGTGCCGGTGCGGATCGCGGTCTATATCGTCCTCGCCCTCGTCGCGTGGTATGTGCTGCATCGCATGATCGACCGGGCCACCATCGCCCGTCCGCGCAAGGAGAAGGAAGACAAGCCCGAGCGGAAGGGCACGCCGCCACTGCTGCGCCACCTGCGCGACCGGGTGCCGGCCTCGGCGTCGGGCAGGCAGATCGCCGAGCGACGCCAGCAGCGGGCACAGACCATCGGGTCGGTTCTCAAGTCGACGGTGTCGATCATCCTGCTGGTCTGGGTCGTGCTGACCGTACTCAATGTGCTCGGCGTGAACATCGCCCCGTTCATCGCCTCGGCAGGGGTGATCGGGCTCGCCATCGGCTTCGGTGCGCAGAATCTGGTGCGTGACTTCGTCACCGGGGTGTTCATGTTGCTGGAGGACCAGTACGGGGTCGGCGACACGGTCGATCTGGGCGAGGCGGTCGGCGAGGTGCAGAGCGTGGGCCTGCGGATCACCACCGTCCGCGATATCGACGGCACGCTGTGGTACGTCCGCAACGGTGAGATCGCCCGAGTCGGCAATATGAGCCAGGAGTACGCGGTCGCGCGGATCGAAGTGCCGGTCGCGCTGACCGCCGATATCGACCGGGCCGAGCAGGTGGCGGTCGAGGCGGCCGAAGCCGTCATCGCCGAACCGGCGCTGACCAAAAAGGTGTTGGGTAAACCCGAGATGCTGGGCGTGCAGGAGTTGTCACCAGATCTGCTCACGCTGCGGATGACGTTGAAGACGCAGCCCAACGCGCAGTGGTCGGTGCAGCGCAAGCTGCGACGTGCGGTGCTGTGTGCCTACGACGAGCACGGTATCGACCTGCCCTACCCGGCCGGGCGTATCCACGCGCTCGTCGGTGGGAAAGAGCAGAAAGAGGCCTAGGCACCAACGCAACAGAGCCGGGCCTTGTCGGGCACCGGCTCTGGACAGCGTGACGTTCGGGTCAGCGGTGGGAGTCCTCGAACTCGTACCGCTGGGCCACCGCGATCAGCTCTTCGCGGATCGTGGAATCGGGCAATGCGTTGATCCGCGCATAGAGGCGTCGCCGTCCGTTGGCGCGCTTCAGATTTGCGCGAAACTGCGCGAGAGACATTCTGCTCACTCCTTATAAGTGCCCCGGTTCGCGGGGACTTAACTGTTATCGGCGCCCACCGGTCGGGGATCGCTCGACTGGTGGAACACTTCGATGGTCCGTGTTAATTCTGGGTAAAGCAACTTTGCCGGTGTGAGATTCACTACAGCTCAACCGATTTCGGCTCCAACGGGTGTGTGGCGTCACATTCCGGCCTGCGGCGGCCGTGAGTCACGGTGAAGGGCGCCACACCGGCGAATCCACCCCTGGTTATGCTCGGTGCGGCGACGGCGCCCACCGAGGTGGTCTCGTCAGAAATGGCGGACGCGCGGCACCCGGGGAATTGAGCAGTGCAGACCACACAGAGCGAGCCGGTTCTCGTCGAGACCGAGGCGGGGCGGGTCCGCGGTGACCTGACCGGCCTGAGCGGCGTCGCTATCGTCCTCGTGCTGGTGTGTCAGGTCTGGTTGGGTCGGGTCTCCGGCGGGATCGACATCCTCCTCGTCCTGGCCGGGTTCGGTATCGGCGGCCGCATGCTGGGCGGTCTCGGCGCCACGGACCTGAGCGCAGAAGTCGGGTGGTTGGCGCGCCGCCTGGTGCCGCCGCTGGTCCTGGTGCTGGCGGCGTGTGCGGCGTTGACGATCGCGGTGCAACCGCAGACGCGCTGGGAGGCGTTCGCCGACCAGACGTTGGCGACGCTGGGCTTCTACCAGAACTGGGAGCTGGCCCGGACCGCCAGTGAGTATGTCCAACCGAGTGAGGCGGTCACGCCGATACAACACCTGTGGGTGGTCTCGGTGGTGGGCCAGTTCTTCGTCGTCATCCTCGTCCTGGCCCTGGTGGTCACCGCGGCCACCCGCCGCGGTGCGCGGCGACACCGCGAAGCCATCCTGGTGGCGGCGGCCGGTCTGCTGACGCTGGCGTCGTTCGGCTACGCGGTCGACGCACACGCCGGCAACCAGCTGACCACCTACTACAGCGGTGCCGCCCGGATGTGGGAGCCGCTGGCCGGGGTGCTGGCCGCGGCGGTGGCCGCGCGCATCCGGTGGCCGGGCTGGTTGCGCGCCGCCACCGTGGTGACCGGATTGACCGCGATCGTGTCGGGCAGCCTGCTGATCGATGGGGCGATGGAGTACCCGGGGCCGTTGGCGCTGGTCCCGGTCGGGGCGGCGGTGCTGGTCATTCTCGGTGCCGGCCAGGGCGCCCCTCCCGCGTGGACGGACCGTCTGCTCGGCAGTCGCACGCTGGTCACGGCGGGTGCCATGGCTTACTCGCTGTACCTGTGGCACTGGCCGCTGCTGATCTTCTGGCTCGCCTCCATCGACGACGACGCGGTCGGGCTGATCGACGGCGGTGCGGTGATCGCGGTGGCCGCGGCCTTGGCCTGGATCACGTGGCGATCGGTGGAACAGCCGTGGCGGGGCGGCGCGCTGCGGCTGCTGGGCCGGCCGCGGCTGGGGTCGGTCGGGTTGATCGTGCTGCTGGTGGCGGTACTGGCGGTCATGTCGCTGGCCTGGCGGAGCCACGTCGCGCTGGCCCGGTCCAGCGGTGTGGAGCTGAGCACGTTGTCGCTGCGCGACTATCCGGGTGCGCTGGCGGTGACCGGGAACCGCAAGGTCGCGAAGCTGCCGATGCGTCCCACCGCGTTGGAGGCGCCCGATGACGTGCCGCCGACGACGGTCGACAAATGCGTCACCGATTTCCCCGACGAGGAGGTGATCACGTGCGACTACGGGGACCCCAACGCATCCAGGACGATTGCCCTGGCCGGCGGATCCCATTCCGAGCACTGGCTCACCGCGCTGCACCTGCTCGGCCGCCAGCACGGATTCAAGGTGACGACGTATCTGAAAATGGGTTGCCCGCTGACCACGAAACCGATGCCGCTGCTGGCCGGGCCGTTCGAGCCGTATCCGCAATGCCGAACCTGGTCGGACGCCGCGATGGCGCAGATCATCGCCGACCGGCCGGATTACGTGTTCTTCACGACCACCCGGCCGGTCCTCAACGGCGCGGGTGACTATGTGCCCGACTATTACGTCGGGATCTGGGACCAACTGTCCGCCAACGGTATTCCGATGCTCGGAGTGCGCGATACCCCGTGGATGCTGCGCGAGGGCATGTTCTTCTCGCCGGTCGACTGCATGTCGGCGGGCGGTGACGCCGACGCCTGCGGGCTGCCGCGGCGTGAAGCCCTGGCCGAGCACAATCCCACGCTGAACTACGAGGCCGGGCGTCCGGCGCTGCATGTGCTCGATCTCAGCGATGCCGTGTGCCGGGCCGATATCTGCCGCGCCGTGGAAGGCAATGTGCTGGTCTATCACGACGCCCACCACCTGTCCGCCACCTATGTGCGGACCCTGGCCGACGAGCTGGCCCGCCAGCTCTCCGACGCCACCTCGTGGTGGTGACTTCACCCCCGCGAGCAGGCATAAACCTGCCCGAATTCACTCGAAAACAGGCAGTTTCGCGTCTGCTCGGCGGGGGTGTGGGTCGCCGGCCCTGGCGCGACCCTTGGGCCAGATGGCCGAACCCGGTTTGCGCCCCTCGTGCCGGATACCCCACAGCGCGCCCCTGGTGACCCCCTCCTTGATCCAGCCCGCGATACGCCCGCCGATCCGGCCCCCGACGTAGACGTCGACCGGTGTGTCGTCGCGGCGGGTGAACTGGAATCTGGCGGACCGCCGGCCCAGCCCCACATTGGTCACCGCGAAGGCCAGGCGCAGCGGCGCCGGTGGGGTGCCCGCGATCCGGCTCAGCACGGTGTCGGCCGCGGTGGCCGCGGTCGGCCCGGCCGCGTAGCAGCACATCCGCAGGGCCTGACCCGACGGTGCGGCCGCGTCACCGCCCGCGAGGATGCGCTCATCGTCGACACTGGTCAACGTCTCGTCGGTGACCAGCCTGCCCAATTCGTCGGTGCGCAGGCCGCTGTGGGCGGCCAGCTCCGGCACGCCGAAACCCGCGGTCCACACGGTGACCGCGCTGGGCAGCGTGGTGCCGTCGGCCAGCGCCAGCGCGTCCCGGCGGACTTCGGTGACCACGCCGGTCTCGACCAGCCCGATCCCGTTGCCGGTCAGCCACTTGGCGACCGACCGACGGGCCGGCTCCGAGAACGACGGTGCGAGCCTGCCGCCGCACACCAGGATCACCTTGTGTCCCTGCTCGGCCAGCTCGGCGGCCGTCTCGATACCGGTCAACCCGCCGCCGACGACGGTCAGCCAGGCGTCACGGGGCAGCGCATCGATCGCGCTGCGCAGCCGGGCGGCATGCTCCAATTCGGCTATCGGATAGGCGAATTCGCCGGCCCCCGGCACGCTCTCCGGGGCGGTTCCGGTACTGCCGACCGCATAGATCAGATAGTCGTAGCGCAGCGCCCGGCCCGACGCGAGCCGTACCGTCCGCGCATCGGCGTCGATGCGGGTGGCGCTGTCGACCACCAGGTTCACCCGCCGGCCGAGCAGCTCGCCGTAGTCGGCGGTGGCCACGCCGGTGCCGGCCGCGAACTGATGCAGTCGCATCCGCTGGACGAACTGCGGCCGTGCGTTGACCAGGGTGATGTCGACGCCGGGGTCCTTCTGGAGGCGGTTCGCCGCCAGGGTGCCGGCGTAGCCGCCCCCGATCACGACGACGTGGGTGCGTCGGTTGGCCATGATGGTCTCCTGTTCTCGCGGTTGACGTGCCCACAAGATGCCGACGACCGCTCGGGCGTGACACGGTGTGACGAGCGTCACTATGGAGTCGGGGTTGGTGGCGCCCGCGGGTGCCGAAACGGGGCTTGTTTATATTGTGGGCATCTGCCCATAATGTGAGTGAGCCTTAGATCACACCACGCCTGTGTTGTGACCCACGGGTGCCGCAGGAGTCGTCCTAGGAGTTCGTCGATGTCACATACCGCCGTCATCGTCCATACCGCGATCGCGATCCTCGCCGTCGTGGTGTTGATCGTGAGGTTCAAGTTCAACCCCGTCGTATCGCTGGTGGTCGGTTCGGCCTACCTTGGACTGGCGGTGGGCCTGGGTGTCGAGAAGACCATCGAGGCCATCACCACCGGGTTCGGCGACATCATGGCCGAGGTCGGTCTGCTGATCGCCTTCGGTGTGCTGATGGGCGCCATCCTGCAGCAGACCGGGGCGATCCAGCGGCTGGTCGAACTGCTGTTACGGCTGTTCGGTCCCAAACGCATGCCGTACGCCATGTCGTTGACCATCGCCACCGCCCTGCAGTCGATCTTCCTCGATGTGCTGCTGGTCATCTCGGCGCCGCTGGCCCGCAACCTCGCCAAGCGGATCGGCCGCAACGGCACGGCCCGAATGGCGGCGGCGATGGCGATCGGCCTGGAATGCGGCATCGTGCTGACCGTCCCCGGCGTCGGGGCCCTGGCCCTGGCCGGTCTGCTGGGAGTGCCGCTGGGCAAGATGCTGCTGTTCGGCGTGTGCCTGGTGATCCCGACCGTGGCGATCTCGGTGGCCATCATGTCGTTCCTGTTCAACCACGGTTGGTGGGATCCCGAACGCGACGAACAACCGTTTCTCGGTGACGAACCCGCCGAACTCGACACCGCCGACGGTCCGGCACCCGACGCCGACGTTGCCGGCGACACCGGCGACGGCGGCGGCGGGGTCGCGGTGAAGTCCTCGGTCGAACGCCGCACCCAGACCCCGCTGGTGGTGTTGTTCGCGCCGATGCTCACCGCGCTGGCCCTGATCGCCGTCGGCGCCATCCTCGATGCGGCCGAAATCCACAATCCCATCGTGAATTTCGTGTCCTCTCCGGTGATCGCCCTGCTGATCGGGCTGATCGGCACCAGCTTCGTCGGCCGCTACGCCCTTGGTGGCGCCGCGATCGAGACCGCGATCGCCACCGGGTTCAAGGAGAGCGGCCAGATCCTCATCCTCACCGGTGTCGGCGGCTCCCTGGCGGCGACGATCAAGGCCGCCGGCCTCGGCGACATCCTCGGCGAGTACTTCACCGCCAGCACCGCGGCGCCGCTGCTGGTGGTGTGGGCCATCGCGGCCGCGCTGCACGTGGCGGTCGGCTCGGTGACGATCTCGGCGATCACCTCGGCCGGCATCCTGGCGCCGGTCGCCCCGATCATCGGTCTGGACCCGGTCCTGATCGCGCTTGCCGCGGGCGCCGGATCGCTCTTTGCGGTGCACGTCACCAGCAACACCTTCTGGCTGCTGCAGTCGCTGATGGGTCAGTCCACCCGCGGCGCGCTCAAAACCGTCACGGTCGGGGTTTCGGTGGCCTCCGTGGTCGCGATCCTGCTGATCCTTCCGGCCAGCCTGCTGTTCTGAGGACCGCCGAACCCGTGGATGACCATAGGATGTTGAAACACCATGACTGACAATATGATTCGACCTCTCACTGGTGTGCGGGTGCTCGAACTCGGCAACTACATCGCCGCACCGACAGCGGGTCGCATGCTCGCCGACTTCGGCGCCGAGGTGATCAAGGTCGAGCGGCCGATCACCGGGGATGAACTCCGCAACTGGCGGTTGTACGCCGGTGACACGTCGATGCTCTACCGCACGATCAACCGCAACAAGAAGTCGATCGTGCTCGACCTCAAGACCGAGAAGGGCCGGGCCGTCGTGCTCGACCTGGTCCGGCACTGCGATGTCGTGCTGGAGAACTTCCGGCCCGGGACGCTGGAGAAGTGGGGGCTGGGCCCCGATCGTCTCAACGAGGCCAACCCGGATCTGGTGATCACCCGCATCTCGGCGTTCGGCCAGACCGGCCCGCTGGCCGAACGCCCGGGCTTCGCCGCGGTCGCCGAGGCCTACGGCGGACTGCGGGAACTGGTCGGCGACCCGGACCGGCCCCCGGTGCGCACCGGGGTGTCGATCGGTGACTCGATCGCCGGTATCTACGCCGCATTCGGCACAGTGATGGCGCTGTTCCAGCGAGAGCGCACGAAAGTGCCGATGGAGCAACGCATCATCGATGTCGCGCTGAACGAGGCGATTCTGTCGGTGATGGAATCCCTGGTTCCGGACTATCTGGCCTACGGGGTGAAACGGGAACGTGTCGGAGGCCGGATGGAAGGCATCGCGCCGAGCAACGCCTATCCGTGCGCCGACGGCACCAGCATCATCGTGGCGGGCAATGGTGACGCCATCTACCAGCGGTACATGACCACGATCGGCCGGCCCGACCTGGCGTCCGACCCAGACCTGCAGACCAATGCCGGGCGCTGGAAGCGCCGCGACGAACTCGACGCGGCCATCGCGCAATGGTCCAGCCGGCTCGGGCGCGACGAGGCGCTCAAGCTCCTCGACGAGGCCGGGGTGCCGTCGGGACCGATCTACACCGCCGCCGACATCTGCGGCGACGAACAGTACGACGCACGAAACATGATCCAGCACTTCGACGTCGACACCGGCGAGAACCAACCACGATCGGTCGGCTTCCCGGGTATCGTGCCGGTGATCGGGGGCAGGTCGTTGCCCATCCGCAGCGTCGGGCCGGACCTCGGCGAGCACACCCATGAAGTGCTGTCGCGGCTGCTCGGCCTCGACGACAAGGAAATCGGAGCCCTCGCATGACCTCTGCAACGACCATCGCCGAACCCCGCCCCTACACCCCACGGGCGGATCTGCGCGACGTCACGCTGCGCGACGGGCTGCAGCTGACCGCCAAAACCCTGCCCACCGCACTCAAGGTCGAGGTGATCCGAGAACTCCTGGCGATCGGCGTGCCCGCCCTGGAGATCGGGTCGATGGCCCGGCCCGACCTGGTCCCGCCGCTGGCCGACACCCTCGACGTGGTCTCCGCGCTCACCCCCGACGAACTCGACAAGTGCTGGATCTGGGTGGCCACCCCGCGTCACGTCGAGAAGGCGGCCGCACTGGGCGCGCGCCACTTCCAGTACTGCCTGTCGGCGTCGGACTCGCACAACAAGGCCAACATCGGCCGTGACACCGAGACCAGCGTGGCGGCGATGCCCGATGCGATCCGCATCGCCCGTGAGGTGGGCGGGTCGATCCAACTGTGTATCGCTACCGCGTTCACCTGTCCGTTCGAAGGTCTCGTCGACCCCCGGCGGGTGTGGGGGATCGCGGCCGACCCGCGCACCGACGGTGCCCGCGATGTGGTGCTGTGCGACACCATCGGGCAGGCCATCCCCACCCAGGTTCACGACCTCATCGCCGGGCTCGACAGCTCAGAATCCGCGCGCCGCATCGTCTTCCACGGGCACGACACCTGGGGGCTCGGGGTGGCCAACACCCTCGCCGCGATCGACGCCGGTGCGACGATGGTCGACGGATCGCTCGGCGGGCTGGGTGGCTGCCCCTTCGCACCGGGCGCCAGCGGCAACACCGCGACCGAGGATCTGCTGTTCGCGCTGCGGCCGGCCTGGCTGACCCCGGCCGCGCTGGGCTCGGTGGTGGCGTTGTCGGAGAAGGTGCTCGCCGAACTCGGGGAGCCCAACCGGTCCAAGACCGCGCGGGGTGCGCGTTCCAGCGCAACGGCTTTCCGATGGGTCATCGACGACGGCCGGCCGGCGGCGCCGAACTGCGGGAACGCCGAAGCCTGAACCGGCACGGGTAGATTCTCGGCATGGCCAAGGACGAAGGGGATCCGGCGACCAAGCAGCAGACGCTGCTGGTGCTCACCAAGATCACCGAGATCCTCAACGCGTTCACCCTGGCGTCCCCGGCGATGACCCTCGGCGAGATCCAGCAGGCCACCGGGCTGCCGACCTCGACCGTGCAGCGGCTGGTGAGCAACATGGTGGCCCAGGGCATGCTGGACCGGGTCGGCGATCAGATCCGGATCGGCATCCGGATGTCGTACTGGGCGGCCACCGCGCGCAAGGACGTCGACGTGCTCGCGGTGGTCAATCCGGTGCTCAAGGAGATTCGGGACAAGATCGGCGAAACCGCGTGTTTCTTCACCGTCGAGCAGAACTTCCGGGTCTGCGTCGCGGTCGCCGAAACCCATCACGCACTGCGCCGGAACATGTACGTCGGCAAGGTGATTCCGCTGCACGTCGGCTCGGCGTCGCGGGTCCTGCTGGCCTGGAATCCGGACCTGGCCGACAAGATCCTCAAGGCGCCGCTGCAACAGATGACCGAAGGCACCGTCACCAGCGCCGACGAGTTGGCCGCCCACATCGCCAGGGCCAGGGCCGACGGCTACGCCATCACCGCAGGCGAACGCGAGGACTCGGCGTCGGGGCTCTCGGCCCCGGTATTCGATTCGGCCGGAGACACTCTCGGGGCCGTCACGGTCAGCGGGCCGACCGTGCGGATGCCGCGAGAGCAGTGCGAGGCATGGGTCGATCTGGTGGTCGGGTACGCCGAGCAGATCACCCGGACGCTGGGTGGTCGACCACCGCAGTGACCCGTCGATAGGCTGATCCGCATGACCTGCTGGCTGATCACCGGATGCTCGACCGGACTGGGGCGCACCCTTGCCGAGGCCGTTGTGGCCGAAGGCCATGACCTCGTGGTCACGGCCCGCGACGTCACACAGATCGCCGATATCGCCGAAACCGCCCCCGAGCGGGTGCTGGCCCTGGCGCTCGACGTCACCGACCCCGCACAGGTGGCGGCCGCCGTCGCGGCCGCCGACAAGCGGTTCGGGGGTGTCGGCGTGCTGGTGAACAACGCCGGCTACGGCTACCGCGCCGCCGTGGAGGAAGGCGACGACGCCGACGTCCGCACCTTGTTCGAGACCCACTTCTTCGGCGCCGTGGCGACCATCAAGGCGGTCCTGCCCGGTATGCGGGCCCGCCGCTCCGGGGCCATCGTCAACATCTCCTCGATCGGGGCGCAGCTGACCCCACCGGGGTCCGGCTACTACGCCGCGGTCAAGGCCGCGATCGAGGGCCTCAGCGGGTCGTTGCGCTCCGAGCTCGCGCCGCTGGGGATCTCGGTCACCATCGTGGAGCCCGGTGGCTTCCGCACGGATTTCGCCGGGCGTTCGCTGACCCAGTCGGTCACCGTGATCGACGACTACGCCGATACGGCCGGGAAGCGCCGCAAGGAACACGACACCGCACACGGCACGCAGCCGGGTGATCCCGTCAAGGCGGCCGCCGCGATTCTGGAGGCGGTGCGGTCCGCCCGGCCGCCCGGCTTTCTGCTCCTGGGGTCGGATGCGGTGACCGGCTATCGGCGGGTGGCCCAGTCGAGGGCCGCCGAGATCGACGAATGGGAGAGTCTGAGCACCGGCACCGATTACGGCGCCTGACCCGCTCCGGTCGGTGCCGCCGGATCTCACTCCGGCAGGACGATGTCCTCCCAGGTGATCGTGATGCGGGGTGCCGCGACACCGAGGGTGTCGGTGATGACGGTCGCCGCGCGGCCCCGCAGCGCGTCGCCGTCGTCGAGATAGGTGCGTTCGCGTTCGTCGGCGCCCACGGCGACCAGATGGATGTGTACGCCGCTCAGAGTCCGGCCGTCGGCCTGCACGGCCACGTCGGCGATCGCGGCCGACACCGCCGCGGCCGGTTCGGCAAGCGCCCAGGTCAAGGCCTTGGCGAGGGCCAGCTGGCTGAAGGTGATTGCCGGGCTGGAGGTTTCGACCTGCCGACTCTGCCGGGGCAGCGTGAGGACCCGGTGTGCGATGCCGGCGCGCAGCTGTTCGAGGGTGGCCGTACCGTACGGCGAAGTGGCGCCCGGGTGGGCGCCGGGGCCGTCGTCGAGGCCCGCGAGTTCCCGGGTGGCGTCGGCGATCCACGCCGTCGCCTCCTCGAAGGCGTCGTGGTCGTCCGTGGTCATGGCACCCATTGGTTCTCCAGTGTTACGCCATGATCCGCCGGCTGTACAGCCGGCGGACACGCGGATGTCGTCGGGGAACTCGTCGGCGCGCTCATGGGCGGAACTCCTCGAGGGCCTCGGCGAGCTGCTTGCGGGTGCGCTGCAGGTGTCCGCGCACCGATCCTTCGGTGGTGTGCAGCACGGTGGCGATCTCGTTCAGCGACATGCCGTACACCTCGCGCAGCCACCACGCCGCACGCGCCGGGTAGGAGAGCCGGGACAGCTGGTCGCTGAGCGCGACCAGGAAGTCGCCGTCGAGGGCGCGCTGGCCGGGGCCGGGGCCGATATCGGCTCGTTCGGGGGTGGCGTCGATGTCGACGACGGTCCGCCTGCGCCGCAGCGCGTCGACCGTCTTGCGGGACGCCAGCGAGTACAGCCAGGTGCGGAACCGGGACCGGAACGCGAACGACGGAAGCGCCTTCCAGGCGGCGACGAAGGTCTCCTGGACGATGTCGTCGCACTCGGCGCGCTCGGGATAGGTGTGGGCGACGAACCGCAACAACGCGGGTGCGTGTCGCACCACCAGGGCGTCGAACGCTTCCGCGTCGCCCCGCTGCGCCCGCTGCACCAGCAGTTCATCGGACAGCGACGCCAGCAGGTCGGGACCCCCAACCATCACGTTCCCCGACCCCCGTTCGTGCATCGCCCCCGTCTCACCACCGTGAGAATATGTTCACGGTCTCATTCGCGTGCGCTTTGCCCGCCTCGGTCCGACGAAGTGATTGTGCCGGAAGAAATGCCCGGCGATCCGACAGTTGCGATCAGCGAGCCGAAGGAGAAGTCGATGACCACGCCAACCCAGGTGGCGACGAAGGCCAACGAGTCCACCGCATCGAAGCCGGCGGCCGGATCCGTCAAAGATGTCGACAAGGCCTCCGACCGCGGTGTCACCACGATCGCCGACATCGTGGTGTCCAAGATCGCCGGTATCGCGGCACGCGAGGTCGACGGCGTATTCGATCTCGGTGGTCAGGCGGCCCGGGTCGTCGGGAAACTGCGCGAGACCCTGCCCGGTACGGCCAGCCTGACCCAGGGCGTCAGCGTCGAGGTGGGGGAGCGGCAGGCGGCCGTCGATATCGGGATCGTCGCCGAGTACGGGGTCGCCATCCACGACCTGGCCGAGGGTATTCGGGGCAACGTGATCTCGGCGATCGAGAACATGACCGGGCTCGAGGTGACCGAGGTCAACGTGACGGTCCACGACGTGCACTTCGCGGAGGACGACGACGCTCCCAGCGAGCCCAGCGAGCCCCGCGTCCAGTGATCGACGCCGATCGAGTCGACCGCGTCGTCGCGGCCGTGACCGCGGTCGACGGTGTCGTCGGTCTGCAATCCGCCGGGCTTGGCGTCCCGGCGACCCACCTGCCGGGGCGCACCGTTCGAGGGGTGCGGTTGGGCCCTGACCGTGGCCAGGTCCAGGTGGTGCTCGAATTGCGGGCCGGTTTGAGGGATGTCGCCGACCGGGTACGTCAGGCGGCCAGCGTGGCCGCCGGCGTCCCGGTCGACGTCATCGTCAGCGATGTGGCGGTCGCCGGGTCCCGGTCCGACGTGCCGTGAACGAGGCCGTGCGGCGCGCGCGTCGGGAGGTGGTGCGACGCCACCATCCCGACGTCGGCGGATCGGCCGAGGAACTGATCGCGGCGTTGGCCGCGCTGGACGGATCGCACGCCGGGTGGCGGCGCCCCGCGGTCCGGGTACAGCGGACGTGGCGTGGCCACCTCGCGAATCTCGCGGGCGCCCGGCGCCGACGCATCCGGCGTCGGCGCGCGAAACTGCTCTTAAGGAGATGACGAGGATGAACGGACGGTTTACCGTGATCGGCCTGCTGGTCGGCCTGTTGTTGGCGATCGCCACCGTCACCGGGGGCCTGATCGGCTTTCTGCTGGCGCTGGTGCTCGGCGGTGTGGGCGGTGCCATCGGCGCACACCTGGACGGGACGATCGACCTGACTGCGCTCGGTCGCCGCGGCCGGAGCTGACGATGACCGCGCAAACGGTGGCGACAGCGGGCCGCGGCCGCACGGTCGTGCGTGACCGGGCGCGGGAGCGGCTGGTCGAGCATGCGGTGCTGTCGGTGCCGGGGGTGGTGCACCGCCGCGGTCTGCTGCCGGGCCGCGCGCTGCCTGCGATCGGGATCGTGGGGGACACCTCGCCGATCGTGGATGTCGAGATCGCGGCCGGCTGGCCCGTCGACGGTGCCACCGTGCTCGACGACGTGCGCACGGCGGTGACCCGTGAGCTGCGGACATCGCTGGGCCAGGACCCGGGCCGGGTCGATGTCCGGATCGCCCGGGTCGACAGCGATCGCACCCCGATTCAGGTCGCCGAGGCGTACTCGGCCGTCGCGGGGGACTCCGACACCGTGGGCACGTCGCCGGGTGCCACGCGGCACGGACCGCGCCGGATGGCCGGGGCAACGGTCACCGGCGTCCTGGTGGCGCTGGCGCTGGTCGTTGTGGGGGCGATCGCGCTTCGTGACGTCGCGATCCGGGCGGGATGGGTCGACGGTGGGCCGTGGATCGCGGCCGCGGCAGGCTGGGCCGACGACGCCCAGTGGGATTGGTGGACGTGGCCGGTCGCGGTGGCGGCCGCACTGATCGGGCTGACCCTGCTGGTGGTGGCGCTCAAACCGCGGCGCCGCAGCTACCTGCCGGTCGGTGACGGGGTCTGGGTTCCCCGGGGATCGGTGCAGCGCTGGCGCGACAGCGAAACCGACGCGCTGGAATCGGACGGAGGGGGCCGGTGACATCGACGTTGAGATTCCTCGACCGGCTGCTGACCGCGCTGCTGGGCATCGCGCTGCTGGCCGGCGCGGTCTGGCTGATCGGCTACGGCATCAATATGCGGCAGGTCCGCGACGGCGCCGCGCGGCTCGACCCGCGGACCCTCGCCCAGGCGCCCGATTGGTCGTGGTGGCCGTGGGCGCTCGGGCTGGCCGGGGTGCTGGTGTTGCTGATCGGGGTGTGGCTGCTGCTGGCGCATGTTCGCCCGACGGCGGTTCGCACGCTCGCCGCCGGCGACGGCAAGATCGACCTGGACCGGCTGGCCGCCACCGCCGCCGACGACCTCGGCAGGCACACCGCGGTCGAACGGGCGCGGGCGACGACCCGGTTCGAGGGTGGGCGGCCGGTGGTCCGGATCGCGCTGCGGGTCGCTCCCGGCACCCCACCCACGCTGATCCGGCAGTTCGCCCGCCGCTGCGGTGAGGATCTGCGACGCGCATCCGGGGCCGACGTCGACGTCCAACTTCTGGTCGACGAGATGCGTCAGGAACGGGTCAGCCCGCAGCCCGGCTGAGCCGGTCGAGAACTTGGGCATCGCCGTCACCGTGCGGCGGTTCCAGGAACAGGACGGGCGGATACGCCCCCGACGAGAGGATCGAGTACATGGGTATCGCAGACGACGCGCGCAACAAGGCCGAGGACCTCAAGGGGCGCGCTAAAGAGGCGGCCGGGGCGGCCACCGACGATGACGATCTCAAAGCCGAGGGGCAGGCCGACCAGGGTGTGGCCGGCGCCAAGCAGAAGGTCACCGACGCCGCCGACAAGGTGAAGGAAGGCGTCGATTCGGTCAAGGACAAGTTGACCCGCGACGACGCCTGATCACGGCGGGGCCGGGCCGGGACCAGCTCCCGTCCCGGCCCTGACCCGTCGGCTACTCCAGTACGAAGACCGGGATCAACCGGTCGGTCTTGGTCTGGTACTCGGCGTAGGGCGGGTAAGCCTCGACGGCCAGCTTCCACCAGTGCTCGCGCTCGGCGCCCTCGAGTTCGCGTGCGGTCAGGGAGACGACCTTGTCGCCGTCCTGCGCGGTCACCGAAGGGTTGGCCTTGACGTTGAAGTACCACAGCGGGTGCTTGGGGTCACCGCCCTTGGACGCCACCATGGCGTACTTGCCGTTCTCCTCGACCCGCATGAGCGGCACGTACCGCTTGACCCCCGACTTGGCGCCGGTGGTCGTGAACAGCACGACCGGACGGTCGAGCACCTCGACCCCGTCGGTGGTGCCCTGGTTCAGGATGCGTTCAGTCTGCTCGCGGACCCAGTCGGTGGGGCTCAGTTCGGCATGTTCAGTCACGCCGGGCGCAACACCGACCGGCCCGCGTCTATTCCTTCGCCCGCCCTTGCACCGCTCTTGCACCGCGACCGTGCGTGTCTGTCGGTGGGCGCGCCGCGATTCGTCGGCATTTTGCGCACGCTCGTCCCCGGTTGAGGGCGACGTCGACGGCCGGCGTCAGAGCATCGACCCGCCGCTGGCGTCGAGCCATTGTCCGGTGACCCACCGCGAATCCTCCGACGCCAGGAACGCGACGATGTCGGCGATGTCATCGGGCTGCGCGACCCGGTTGAACGGTGATTGTGCGGCGACCGCCGAGCGCCCCTCGGGGGTCGCCAGCCGGGCCGCGTTCATATCCGTGTCGGTGCTGCCCGGACCGACCGCGTTGACCGTGATACCGCGTGGGGCAAGCTGTTTGGCGAGGGTGGCGGTGAACGACAGCCTGGCCGCCGGGATCCAAGCCGACATCGCCGCGGAACTGCTGCCCGCCGACACCGATGCGAACGCCCTCGCCCAGTACGTCATGACCACGCTCAACGGCATCGCGCAGGCGGCGTGCGACCGCATCCCGCGCGCGATGCTCGACCGGGTCGCGGCCATCGCGCTTCAGGCCTGGCCGCCGCGGCCGTAGTCGATCAGCTGCGGTTGTAGATCCCGAGCGCGATGGTCAGGGCCGCCTCATTGCACTCGTCGTCGGTCAGCGCGAGGTCGCCCATCATCGCCACACTCCACGACATCGTGAGCAGCGCCTGCCTGGCGTGAAACTGCGCGATCGGATCGTGGTCGGGTGCCGTCATCGCGTCGGCTACCGCCCGGAATTGGTAGCGCAGATCGGTCCCGATGCCGAGTCGACTGAAGGCGGCGTAGTTCTCGTTCATGAACCGGGTCATCGCCCGGCCGGTACCGTGCAGCACCGCCCCGTAACGGCGCAGGATCTCCCGTCCGGTCCGCTTGCCGGACGGCTGGGCCGCGGCCCATGCCAGAATTTCGTCGACACCGGTGCGCAGATCGTCGGACAGACTCACCACGATGTCTTCCTTAGCCGAAAAGTGGTAGTAGATAGCGGCCTTGGTGATTTCGAGCTGTTCGGCGATCTGCCGGATGGAGGTCTGGTCGTAGCCGTGCGACGAGAACAGATCCAGTGCGACCGCACGGATCCTGTCTCGGGTGTCGGTGCGGCGACCTGCCACGGATGAACTCCTATCCATTACTTGACGACCGGTCGGCAATGAGTCTAGCGTGGCCGGCAATACTTACCGGCCGTCAAGTAATGAAGCAGGAGGCGACGGATGAGCGCGCAACCACTGCCCGAAACGCTCGCCGGCGCGCCGCTGACTGCCGTTGGCGTCGCGGTGATCCGGGCGCGGGAGACCGAACGCGACGACCGGCTCTACAGCGATCCCTACGCGCGGCTGTTCGTCGAGGCCGCCGAACGTGCCTACCTCGACCCGACGGCGCCCGCCGGATCCGCCGAAACCTGGGCATCGGTACGGCGCCTGGCCGAGGTGATGTACGAGAACCGCACATTCGGCGTGCGGATCACCGACGACGGTCTGCTGCGGGCAGCCGCTGAGGGACGCACCCAGATTGTGCTGCTCGGGGCGGGGCTCGACACCCACGCATTCCGCCTGCCGTGGCCTCGGCCGGTGCAGCTCTTCGAGATCGACCTGCCCGCGCTCTTTGCCTTCAAGGAACCGGTACTGGCCCGAACGGGTGCGAAACCGGTGTGCGCCCGGCACGTCATCCCGGCCGACCTGAGCGCCGACGAATGGCCCAACGCATTGGTGGACAGCGGATTTCAACCCGGCATCGCCACCCACTGGGTGGACCACGCATTGATGACCCTGCCGGTGGACACGGCCCGCGCGGGTGTGCGAGCGCTGACCGAGTTGTCGGCGCCCGGCAGCCGGTACGGATTCCCGGTCATGCCCCGCGACGGCTACCGGAAGACGCTGCGGTCGGTCGACGGCGCCGAAGACCTGTACCGGGGCGTGCCGAACATCGAACGCGGCCTGGGTGAGGACGCCCGCGAGTGGCTGGAGGGTATCGGTTGGACGACGACGTTCCAGCCGACGTCCGAACTGATCAGGGACTATCCACGCGCGCCGAGGGCCGACCCGGGCGGCGGGACGGTCATCGCGACCAGGAGCTGATCACCGCAGCCGCAGCACCACCTTGCCCATGGCGGTCCGATTCTCCAGTGCGGCAATGGCTTCGGCGGCCCGCTTCAACGGATACACATCGGGCCGCGGTGCCGCGACCGCACCGGAGGCGAGCAGCGGCTCCAACTCCGCCCACTGCTCGGCCAGGTAGCCCGGATGAGAGAACGTCCACGCGCCCCAGCCGGCGCCGACCACATCGACGTTGTTGAGCAGCAGCCGGTTGACCTTCACGGTCGGGATGTCCCCTCCGGTGAATCCGACCACCAGCAGCCGCCCACCCACCGCCAGGGAGCGCACCGAATCGGTGAACCGGTCGCCGCCGACCGGGTCGACGATCACATCCACGCCGCGTCCGCCGGTGAGTTCGCTGACCGCATCCCGGAATCCCTGCGCCAGCACGACGTCGGATGCGCCTGCGGCCCTCGCGCTTTCGGCTTTCTCCTCGGTCGACACCACGGCGATGGTGCGCGACGCGCCCAACGCCGGAGCCAGCCGCAACGCCGACGTGCCGATGCCGCCCGCGGCACCGTGCACCAACACGGTCTCGCCCTCGGCCAGCCTGCCCCGGGTGCGCAGGGCGAACTGCACGGTCAGATCGTTGAACAGGATGCCCGCGCCGGCCTCGAACGACACCGCGTCGGGCAGCTTGAACACGCGGTCGGCGGGCAGGGCGACCACCTCGGCCATCCCGCCGGACAGCATGGTCAGGCCCAGCACGCGGTCGCCGGCGCGGACGTGCGCGCCGGACGGTGCGCTGCGCACCACGCCGGCGAGCTCGGCGCCCGGGGTGAACGGCAGATCCGGCTTGTACTGATAGAGGCCGCGCGTCAACAACGCATCGGGGAATGCGACACCGGCGGCGTGCACGTCGATGACGACGTCGTCACCGCCGGACGGTTCGTCCACATCGACCACCCGGACCGCGTCGGGACCGTCGAGTCGGGCTATCTGTGCTGCGCGCATTGCGGCCTTTCCTCCCGTTGGCAGTGTTGTCCGCCAATTCTGCGTCACCCGTCGGTGCCCGCGGCACGGGGCGGTGCGGGGCAACCTCCGCCCGATTGTGACAGGTGTCAAGTTCGTCGTTTACCATCACCGGATGCTCAACGCGCGGGCCGCGGTCCTGGTCGACGCCGGCGGCGACCCGCAACTCGCCGACGTGCAGATCCGCGAGCCGGTCGGCGCCGAGGTCCTGGTCGAGATCGACGCCGTGGGGATCTGCCACACCGATCTGAGCGTGGCCGCACGGTTCCGCAAGCTGCCGATGGTGTTCGGCCACGAGGGCGCCGGACGGATCGTCGCGGTCGGACCGCAGTCCCGGCGCCGGATCGGTGATCAGGTTGTGCTCACCTTCGCCAGCTGCGGGCGCTGTGCCGACTGCGGCGCGGGCCGCCCCGCGTACTGCGAGCACGCCACCGACCTCAACATGCGCGGCGGCCGACCGGACGAATCGAGTGCACTGCGCCTTGCCGGCAATCCGATCGCGGCTGGATTCTTCGGACAGTCCAGCTTCGCCACCCACGCGATCGCCGATGACCGCAATGCCGTCGTGCTGCCCGAGCCGATCGACCCGGCGCTGGCCGCACCGCTGGGTTGCAGTGTGCAGACCGGTGTCGGTGCCGTGCTCACCGTGCTGCGGCCGCGACCGCAGGACCCGGTCGTGGTGTTCGGGGCCGGCGCCGTCGGGCTGTCGGCGGTGATGGGCGCCCGGATCGCCGGCTGTCGCAGCATCGTCGCGGTCGACCCGATCGCGCAACGACGCACGCTGGCAACCGAACTGGGCGCCACCGCGACGGTGGACCCGGCGGCCGGCGATGTCGCGGCCGCGGTGATGGAGCTGACCGGGGGAGTGGGGGCCGCGGTGGACACCACAGCCCGGCCGGAGGTCATCGCGACGGCGACCGGGGTGCTGCGGGCTCGCGGCACCCTGGCCCTGGTGGGCCTGGGCGCGCTCACGGCCGAGCTGCCCGTCGCGCTCATCATGGGTAGGGGACTCACGGTGCGCGGCGTGGTCGAGGGGGACAGCGAACCGCACACCTTCATCCCACGGCTGGTGGGCCTGCACCGCAGCGGCGAGCTGCCACTGGACAGACTGATCACCGCCTATCCGTTCGGTGATTTCGGTCAGGCCTGGTCGGCAGCAAAGTCTGGCGAGGTTGTGAAACCCGTGCTGGTTAACGCGCGGTAGGCTGGACAGGTCAGGCTTTTCCGGGTAATGACGCCGACGATCGGAGCAACGATGCCCCTCCCAGCACTTCCTCCGGGACGCCCCGTCGAGGTCCGGTCCGCCGACGGTGTCAAACTGAATGCCCAGGTCTTTGGGCCCGATGACGGGTATCCGGTGGTGCTGGCGCACGGCATCACCTGCGCGATCCAGGTATGGGCGCATCAGATCGCCGACCTCGCCCGCGACCATCGCGTCATCGCCTACGACCATCGCGGGCACGGCCGCAGCGAAACTCCGCGCACACGTCACAGCTACAGTCTCAACCATCTTGCCGCCGACCTGGACGCGGTGCTCGACGCGACGTTGCGGCCCGGTGAGCGTGCCGTCATCGCCGGGCACTCGATGGGCGGCATCGCGATCTCGGCGTGGTCGCAGCGCTATCCCGGCCGGGTCCGGACCCGCGCGGACGGGGTGGCGCTGATCAATACGACCACCGGTGACCTGCTGCGCGATGTCAGACTGGCCCCGGTACCCGCACCGCTGTCGTCGACACGGATCCGCGCCGCCGGGGCCATCCTCAAATCGCTGGGCTCGCTGCCGGTGCCGCGGCTGGCCGACGAACCCAACCGGCGGCTCGTGGCCTACCTGGCGGTGGGCCGGGACGCCGACCCGTGGATCGCACGATTCGTCCACCAGCTGTTCGCGGCCACACCGCCCGCCGGCCGCGGCGCCTGGGCGCGGGTGCTGGTCGACACCATGGGTCCCAAACACCTCTCCCTGCACAACCTGACCGTGCCGACGCTGGTGATCGGCGGCGCGCAGGACCGGCTGCTGCCGATCGGCGCCTCGCGGCGGATAGCCGCCGACGCACCCAACCTCGCCAGCTTCGTCGAGCTGCCGGGCGGGCACTGCTCGATCCTGGAGCGGCCGGAGCGGGTCAACGCCGAGCTGCGGGGTCTGATCGCGTCGGTGGTGCCGCGACGGCGGATCAGCTAGCCAGCCGTTTGGACACCTCGGCTGCCGCCCGCTGCCCGGAACGCACCGCGCCGTCGAGGAATCCGGTCCAGTCGTCGGCGGTTTCGGTGCCGGCCCAGTGGATGCCGTCGACCGGCGCGCGCAGCACCGATCCGTACCGGGTCCACGCTCCGGGCGGCACCGCCGCCGTCGGCCCGCCCGGAGCGAATCGCTGTGTGCCCCAGGAATGGTCGACATAGTCGATCGGGTGACGGGCGGCGTCGCCGAACAGCGTGGCGAAACCGGTCAATGCCCGCTCGCGGCGCTGCGCGGGCGGCAGCGGGTCGAACGTGCGGGCGTCGGTGAAGCCGAGCAGGATGCCGGGGCCGTCATCGTCGGGGCTGACGTCGAACGTGATGAACACCGGCCCCTCGTCGGACAGGGCCTCACCCGAACAACCGTCGGCCCGCCAGAACGGCCGGTCGTAGGCGGCATAGGCCTTGCTCAGATGGCCCTGCGGCCAATTGTCGACGAGCTCGGTGTACTGCGCGGCCAACGGTGGATCGAAGTCGATCCCGGCCCGGTGGGCCGGGGCGATCGCCACGATCACCGCGCGGGCGGTCACCTCGCCGGCCGGGCCGCCCACCGTGACCGTTCCGTCCTCGTGCCGCGCGATCCGCCGCACCGGGGTGTCCAGCACCACGCGGTGGTCCAGGTCCCGGGCCATCCGGAGGGCGATTTCCTGTGTGCCGCCCGGGAATCGGTCCTGCTGGGCACCCCCTTTGACGTCGAGCATCCGGCCCAGCCCGCCCGCGGCCTTGATGTAGCGCACGGCGTGCAGCATGCCGACCGCATCGGGTTCGGCGCCCCAGGTGACCCGGGACATGATCGCCATCAGGTTGCGGGTCGAGGCCGACGCGTGCACCGAGCGCAGCCAGCTTTCCAGGCTGCGTTGATCGAGGCGATGGGCTGCGGGCGCGGTCCACGGATCGGCCACCGGGATCAACCGGGACAGCCGGTCGAACCGCCATTGGATGCGGGAGACGTCGAGCAGCTCGATCAACGACAGCTTCGGGATGGTGCTGCGATAGGCCCGGACCCGGCCGTGCCACTGGATCAGGTTCTTGCCCTGGCAGTGCGTCGGGACCGTCTCGCAGCCGACCTCGGCGGCCAGTTTGAGCACCGCGTCCTGCGTCGGGCCGACGAAGGTGGCGCCCAGATCGACCGGCACCCCGGCGATCGTGGTGGTCGAGGAGCGCCCTCCGACCCGGTCGCGGCCCTCGAGCACCACCACCTCGTGTCCGAGCTGAACCAGGTCACGGGCGGCCGACAGCCCGGCGAAGCCGGCCCCCACCACAACGACATCGGTGCTGGTTGGGATGCTCATGTGACTAGGCTCTCACGGTGTGAAGGTCATGACGGCGTTGTTCGGGCCGATGGATGCGATCCAGCGGGCTCAGGCGTTGAAGGAAGCCGGAGCCAGCGGTGTTTTCACCTTCGAGGGCCCGCACGACGTGTTCGCGCCGCTCACCCTGGCGTCCACCGTCGGTGGCCTGGACCTGATGACCAATGTGGCGATCGCGTTTCCGCGCAACCCCATTCACCTGGCGCATCAGGCGATCGATCATCAGCTGCTCTCCGGCGGGCGGTTCACGCTGGGACTCGGCACCCAGATCCGCACCCAGATCGAGAAGCGGTTCGGTACCGAATTCGACCGGCCCGTCGCGCGGATGAGCGAGCTGATCGGGGCGTTGCGGGCCATCTTCGAGGCCTGGCGGACCGGGGAGCGGCTGGACTTTCGGGGCGAGTTCTACCGGCACACCCTGATGACGCCGACGTTCAGCCCGCAGGTGGGTCCGCACGGCCCGCCACCGATCTACGTCGGCGCGCTGGGGCCGAGGCTGACCCGGGCCACCGCGGAACTGGCCGACGGCCTGCTCGTCATGCCGTTCGGCTCGAAACGGTTCCTGCACGAGGTGACGATGCCAGCGGTGCACGACGGGCTGGCCGCGGCCGGCCGCGCTGCCGCCGATTTCGGTGTCGTCCCGGAGATCATCGTCTCGGTCGGGGACGATCACGAGGCGGCCCGGCGGCTGCTCGCGTTCTACGGATCCACCCCGGCCTACCGCCCCGTCCTCGACCTGCACGGTTGGGGCGAGTTACAACCCGAGCTCAACGCGCTGTCCAAGCAGGGCCGGTGGCGGGAGATGGGTTCGCTGATCGACGACGATGTGCTGCACACCATCGCGGCCTGCGGCAGTCCGGCCGATATCGCCGCCCACATCGTCGACCGGGTCGGCGGGGTCTCGGGCCGGATCTGCCTGTACCAGCCCGGCCCGATCGCGGTGGACTCGCTTGTCCAGATCGTTGACGCGCTGACCGTCTGAGCACCTAATGTGGTGGTAGGCGGCGGGACCAAGGGAGGTTCGCGATGGGTGCCAACGGGCCGGATCGCCCGGACTACTCCGATGTGCTGATCATCGGCGCGGGCATTTCGGGCCTGGGCGCCGCGTACCGCATCCACGAGAAGAACCCGGGGCTGAGCTACACCATCCTGGAACGCCGGGCCAGGATCGGTGGCACCTGGGACCTGTTCCGCTACCCGGGCATCCGGTCCGACAGTGACATCTTCACGCTGAGCTTCCCGTACGAGCCGTGGACCCGGCCGGAGAACGTCGCCGACGGCGCGGACATCCGCGAGTACCTCGCCGAGACCGCCCGCAAACACGGCATCGACCGCCACATACGGTTCAACACCCTTGTGCGGTCGGCGGATTGGGATTCGGGCACCGACACCTGGACCGTGCATGTCGAGCAGGACGGGCACGCCGCGAGCTACCGGGCCCGGTTCGTGTTCTTCGGGACCGGCTACTACAGCTACGACGAGCCGTATACCCCGGAATTTCCCGGCATCGAGACCTTCCGCGGCGACGTGGTGCACCCGCAGTTCTGGCCCGAATCGCTGGACTACACCGGTAAACGCGTCGTGGTGATCGGCAGCGGGGCCACCGCGATCAGCCTGATCCCGGCGTTGGCACGCGACGCCGGGCATGTCACGATGCTGCAGCGCTCGCCCACCTACATGATGTCGATGGCGCGCATCGACCCGATGGTGCAGGGCGTTCGGAAGGTCCTGCCGCGCAAGCTGTCCCACCAGGTGGTCCGGTTCCGCAATGCGCTGATCCATGTGTTGACCTACTTCGTGTGCCGCAAGGCGCCGAATTTCAGCCGCCGGCTGATCCGCAGCCGCACCGCCGCCGCGCTGCCCGCCGGCTATCCCGTCGACGTGCACTTCAAGCCGCGCTACAACCCGTGGGATCAACGGATGTGCCTGGTGCTCGACGGCGATCTGTTCACCGAGATCGGCGACGGCCGGGCCGATGTGGTCACCGGTCACATCGACCACGTCGACGCCGACGGCCTGGTGCTGACCTCCGGTGCGCGCCTGGACGCCGACGTCATCGTCACCGCCACCGGCCTGCAACTGCAGGCGCTCGGCGGGGTCACGCTGCGCATCGACGGCAGCGAGGTGAAAGCGACCGAGCGGTTCGTCTACAAGGAATTCCTGCTCGAGGATGTACCGAATATGGCCTGGTGCATCGGCTACACCAATGCGTCCTGGACGTTGCGCGCCGACATGACGGCGCGGGCGGTCGCGAAGTTGTTGGCGTATATGGGATCCCGCGGCTACACCCACGCCTACCCGCACAAGGGTGCGGCGCCGATGCCGGAGAAGCGCACCTGGGATCTGCAGGCGGGCTACATCCAGCGCTCCGAACATGCGTTGCCCCGATCGGGCACCAAACGGCCGTGGCACGTGCGGCACAACTATGTGCTCGACGTCATCGACCACCGGTTCGACCGGATCGAGGAGTCCATGGTGTTCGGCCGGGCCCCCGGCCACCCCCAGCACCGCGAGCGTGCGGGTCTGCTGGCCGACACGCCGTAATTCTTCGGCATGTCGCGCACGCTCGTCACGGTGTGCGGATGTGCAGCCTCCCCCGCGAGCAGACACAACGGTACCCGGGAACGCGCTTTCCGGGGTACCGGCGCGTCTGCTCGCGGAGGGGATTCACGGTGTGCGGATGTGCAGGCCCGTGGTCAGCAGCTGTGTCGCTGACAGCCCGAACGTGGTCTTGAACCGGTCCGCCAGGTGTGACGGGCTGGCGAACCCGGCATCGGCGGCCGCGGTGGTCAGATTGTGCCCGGCCGCCACTGCGCTACCGGCCAGCATCAGCCGGCTCCACATCCGGTAGCGCCGCAGGCTGGTCCCGGCCTCGCGCCGGAACAGGTGCAGGAACCGGGATTCGGACAATCCGGCCGCCGCGGCGAGCTTCCGCGCCGAGGTCACCGCGGCAGGGTCTTCGCGAATCTGCTTGGCCACCAGTTCGATCCGCGGATCGATCCGGTGCGGCGTGTCCGGCGCGGCCGCGTCCAGCCAGCGCCGGGCGGCGTCGTCGTCGCGGGGCATGGTGATCAGCAGGTGTTCGGCGCAGTGCCCCACCCCGATGCCCGCGTGGAACTCGGGGAACCGCTGCCGGCATGAGGCACTGCGCTGCGAACCGGGGTCGAGGTAGCACGACACCATCGCGCCCCGCATCGACAGCTGGTGGGTGAGCCGTGGCGGAATCAGCACGCTGCGGGCCACGGTGCTGGTGCCCTGCGCCGTCACCGTCAGCGGGGCGTCGACCCCGACGGCCAGGCACCACACCGACCCGGAGTGCGGTTCCAAACCGAGTCCCGGGCCGGCGTAGAGCGCCTGCCCTGGCCACAGCCACACCGTCGGGCAGCAGGTTTGTGGAAGCGGCGGCGTGGGTTCGGTCGGCATGCTGGACTCCTGAACAGTGTGAACAGGAGGCTACCGTGAGCACCGCAGTCACCGTCGTCGTCGGTGTGTTCTTTGTCGGAATGGGCTTGTATGCGCTCGCCGCGCCCGGGTCGATCCTGCGCCCGTTCGGGTTCAGCATCGGCACCGCCACATCCCGCGCCGAGGTGCGGGCGGTGTACGGCGGGTTCGGTCTCGCGGTCGCCGGTGTGCTGGGCTATGCCGCGGTGACGCCGTCGGTGCGAACCGGTGTGCTGATCACGGTGGGCGCGGCGCTGGCCGGAATGGCGTTCGGCCGTATCGTTTCCGCGGCGATCGACGGCCGGACGTCGTTCTATCCCAACTGGTTCTACTGCCTGGTCGAGGCCGTTGGCGCCGGCGCGTTGTTCTGGGCCGCCTGAGATCCCCGCGCCCAGTTTCTCCCGCGAGCAGACGCGTGGGTACCCGGGAACGCGCTTTCCGGGGTACCGACGCGTCTGCTCGGCGAGGAAAAATGGGTCAGGGGGCGACGGTGAGCCAGTCGGCGAAGCCGGACGGGTCGTGGCGCCCGAGCGCGCCGTGCTCGAACAGGCCCCAGCCCTCCACCGGTGCGCCGTCGCCCTCGGTGCAGACCGCGCGGCCGACGTGGTCGATGACGCCGAACCCGGCCCGGCCGATGATCGCCGGGTCGGTCATATCGTAGGTGAGCCGCTCGGTGAACTTATCGCCCTTCCACATGCCGTGCAGCCAGTCGACGTCGCCGCCGTACCCGCCGCCGACGTGAATCGGCACGGGCAGTTTGGATTCCACGTCAAACCGCACCGCCGTGCCGTCCAACGCCGTCGCGTCGATGGTGGCCCCGGTCGGGATCCGGGTGCCGGAGCGGTAGTGGATCCTGACCCGCGGCCAACCGAGTTGCTCGACGCGGCCGTCCTTCCAGATCCTGGTGCAGTCGTTGAGCGAACGGAACCCGTCGGGTGCCTCCTGGATGATCAGGACGATCGAGAACTCGTCGAACGCGATCGGCACATACAGCCACCACATACCCTCGAACGGTGGGTCTGCGGGCCGTCCGGCGGGTTCGGCCTCGCCGACCGGCCGGATGCCCCACGACCGGTCGCGCGACCCGATCCAGGTTGCCGGGTCGACGTCGACGCGCTGCCCGTCGATCTCCAGATGCCCGCTCCACGAACCCAGTTGGGCGAACCGCTGAGCGTCTAGGGTGACCCGGTTGCCCTGGCGCATCAGGTGGGGCTGCTCCTGGACCACACCGAACAGCCCGTCCCAGGTCAGATCGGCGGCGATGCCGTCGGTCTCGTCGAGGGTGATCCGGAGCTTCTGTAGCGGTTGGTCGACCTCGACCCGGTAGCCCATGACGTGCTGGTTGAGCCGGTCCTGGTCGATCGCATCGGACAGGTGCACGGCCGTTTGCCGATCACCTTGGCGCACCAGAAGATAGGCGTCCTTGACCCCGAGGTTGGGGTAGTAACCGATCCCGGTGATGACGAAGATGTCCCCGGTACGGTCGTGGGCGTTGAAATACGAACGGTCGTAGAAGTTCCGGTCCGAGGATCCCGGCCACGCGATGGGCTGGGGCACCTGGTGCACCGGGAATTCGTCCATGGGGCCGAGCATTTCAGGCTCCTTCCGAGATCAGTCGACGCAGCAGGGCGGCGTGGTAGAACAACGTCTCCACGTCTTCGGGTTTGTCCATCTCGCCGAACCGGACCCGCCGCGCGCCGGTGCGCATGAACACACAACACCAGATCACGCCCGAGTAGATGTAGAACCAGCGCAGATCGCCGAGTTCGGCTCCGGTCAGCTCTCGGTAGGTGGCCCGCACATCCTGCTCGCGCATCACATCGGGCAGCCCCGGCAGCCCGGCCAAACCGGCCAGCTCCTGGAACACCATGTGCGCGAAGATGATCCACGATACGTCCAGCTCACGGGGGCCGACGGTCGCCATCTCCCAATCCAGTACCGCCGCCGGCCGGAAGTCCTCGTAGAGCACATTGCCGATCCGGGAGTCGCCCCAGGCCAGGACCGGTTCGGCGGCCGCGACATCCTCGGGGAAGTGCTCGTCGAGCCAGGCCAGCGCCTGCTCCACCAACGGCGAGCGGCCGATGTCCGGTACGCAGAACTCGTACCAGTCCTTGAGCCAGCCGAAGTGCCTGCGCAGCGGGGTGTCGCCCGGCGGGTCGACCTCGGTGAGGAATCCGAAGGTCTGCTCGGCGTCGGGTATCGCGTGCAGTTTGGCCAGTACCGCGACCGTGCTGTCCTGGAGTTCCCTGCGCTTTTCGGCCGGTGCGTCGAAGAACCAGTTGTTGCCGAACGTGTAGGGCATGACGTCGGGCGGTACCACCCCGTCCACCCGGTCCATCAGGAAGAACGGGGTGCCGAGCACCGATCCGGTGGGTTCCAGCCAGCGCACCCTGGGGACCGGGACGGTGGTGAGGTCGGCGACCTGCCGCATCAACTCGAACTGGTGGGCCAGCCGGTACGAGTCGAAGACCGGGACATCGGCCTCAGTCGGTGCGACGCGCGCCACCAGGCGCCGGCTGACCCGGGTCCCGTCCTCGTCCCAATCGGCGGTCAGCAGGATGGTTTCCGAGGACATGCCGTTGGCGTCCACCCCGCTCTCGACGGTGACCCCGGGATTCGCCCCCGCCGGTAGCACGGTCGAGAGCCAGTCGGCGAGGGCCACCGGCAGGGTGCTGACGTCGCGACTCGAATGTTGCAGACGGCTGACGTCTTCGACAGCTGGTTCGTCGGCCATGCGATTCATCCTTACCGGCGCAATTACGATACTGTTGGTAGCGTTATGAAAGCAGAGCCTTCACCGCTTGGCAAGAGCGGCGGATCGGGACGTCCGCGAGATCCCCGGATCGACGGGGCGGTGATGCGCGCGACCGCGGATCTGCTTGTGGAATTCGGCTATTCGAATGTCACGATGGCCGCGGTCGCCGAGCGGGCCCAGACCACCAAGACCGCGCTGTACCGCCGGTGGTCGAGTAAGGCCGAACTGGTCCACGAGGCGGCGTTCCCCGCCGCGCCGACCGCACTGACCCCTCCTGCCGGTGATATCGCCGCCGATGTGCGCGCCATGATCGGCGCGGCCCGTGACGTGTTCACCAGCCCGGTGGTGCGGGCCGCCCTCCCCGGTCTGGTGGCTGATATGACCGCCGATGCGGAACTGAACGCGCGGGTGATGGACCGCTTCACCGGGGTGTTTGCCGCGGTGCGGGAGCGGATTGTCGACGGCATCGCCCGCGGTGAGGTGTATGCGGATGTCGATCCGGACCGACTCGTCGAGATCGTCGGCGGGGCGACCATGCTGCGGTTACTGCTGTGGCCGGACCGCGACCTCGGCGAGGACTGGGTGGACCAGACCGCGGCCATCGTCGTGCATGGGGTCAGGGCGGGTTGACATGAACCGGTGTTCAGGTCCGACACTGGGCTGGTGAACGCGAACGACGAACCGGTGCAGCCGTTCCCCACCGATTGGCGCACCGCGCTGGTGTTGGTCCCACATCCCGACGACCCCGAGTACGGGATCGGTTCGGCGGTCGCCAAGTGGACTGCGGCGGGAAGATCGGTGTATTACGCGCTCGCGTCCCGCGGTGAGGTCGGCATCGCGGGCATGCCGCCCGAGCAGGCAGGTCCGATCCGGGAAGCCGAACAGCGCCGTTCGGCCGCCATCGTCGGTGTGGACGACGTGGTGTTCTGGGATTTTCCGGACAGCAACATCCGCGACTGCCCCGAATTGCGGGCCAGGATCGCCGACACCATGACGGCCATCGCCCCCGATATCGTCGTCACCATCTACAGCGGCCCGAGCTGGTCGCCCGACGCGCCGAACCAACGCGACCACATCGAGTTCTCGCAGGCGGTCGCGGCGGCATACGACAGCCTCGCCGACCCACCGCGATGGCTCTTCGAGAACGGACCCGAACCCACCCACGGCGAGGTCATCGACGAATATCTCGACGTCGCGGTGAGATCGCTGGCCGCGCATGAGGTCTACCTCGAGGTGCTCGACCCGCACACCCCCGTCGTCGAGCAGGCCCGTCAACAGGTCGAGATGTCGACGCCGGAGAATCCCGAATTGGGGGGTCGGATAGCCGAATTCATCCTGAAACGGCACCGCTGAACGCGCCGCCGCGAGCGGTGCCGACGTGCGGGCCTACGATCGGACAGTGCGCGCTGTTGTCTACTCCGAGGTGGGTGCCCTGCCTGCGGTCGTCGACGTCCTTGACCCCGTATGCCCCGACGACGGGGTGATCGTCGAGGTTGCGGCGACCGGGCTGTGCCGGTCGGACTGGCACGCCTGGCGCGGGCACGATCCGGTGGAGCTGCCGATCATTCCCGGCCACGAGTTCGCCGGCATCATCACGGCGGTGGGTGCGGGCGTCGACGGCTGGCGGGTCGGGGACCGGGTGACGACGCCGTTCGTGCTGGGGTGCGGACGCTGCGAATTCTGCCGGTCCGGCGATGCGCAGGTGTGTCCCGACCAGCGTCAACCCGGATTCACCCTGCCGGGCACGTTCGCGCAGCGGGTGGCGGTGCCGCGGGCCGAGTTCAACCTGGTGCGGCTGCCCGATGCCGTCACGTTCGTCGCGGCGGCCTCCCTCGGGTGCCGGTTCGCCACCGCGTTCCGGGCCCTGGTGACCCACGGTGCGGTGCGGTCCGGGCAGTGGGTCGCGGTGCACGGCTGCGGCGGCGTCGGTCTGTCCGCGGTGATGATCGCGAAAGCGTTCGGGGCCAACGTGATCGCCGTCGACCGCAGCGCCGCCGCGCTGACGGCGGCGCACGACGCCGGCGCCGATGAGCTGGTGAACGTGAGCGAGATCGACGATGTGGCAACCGAAGTCACGCGGCGCACCGGCGGCGGAGCGCACCTCGGGATCGACGCCGTCGGCCACCCCGCGATAGCGGCCGCCTCGGTGTCCTCGCTGCGGCGGCGGGGCAGGCATGTCCAGGTGGGCCTGTTGCTCGGCGACGCCGCGCGCACCGCGTTCCCGATGGACCGGGTGATCGCCCAGGAACTCGCGATCCTCGGATCGCACGGTATGCCGGCCGTCGACTATCCGGCGATGCTCGACCTCATCGCGACCGGCGCGTTGCAGCCCGAGCGGCTGGTGCGGCGCCGGGTGGGACTCGACGACGCGGGTGCGGCCCTGGCCGGTATGGATGTTCCCGCCGATGCCGGCATGACGATCATCGAACCCGCCACCCCGTAGCGCGAGCAGACGCGTGCGTACCCTCCGGCGGCGATTTTCGGGTACCTACGCGTCTGCTCGCGCAAGGAGAGTCTCAGCGCAGGAACGTGTCGGCGTGGTTGGCCAGGTCCAGCAGCGGCTGCGGCAGGGCGCCGAGCGCGAACGTGACGGCCGCGGTGACGGTGACGACGGCGGTGGTCAGCCAGCTCGGCACCACCACCTCCGGCGCGTCCGCGGGCGGATCGGTGAAGAACATCAACACGATCACCCGCACATAGAAGTAGGCGGCGACGGCGCTGGCGATCACACCGACGATGACCAGTGGGATCGCGCCGCCCTCGCCCGCGGCCTTGAACACCGCGAACTTGCTGACGAAGCCGCTGGTCAGCGGGATCCCCGCGAACGCCAGCAGGAACAGTGAAAACACCACGCCGACAATCGGATAGCGTCGCCCGAGGCCGGCCCACTGGGCCAGCCGGGTCTCCTCGTCGCCGGTGATGTTGCGAACCATACCGACCACCGCGAACGCGCCGAGGGTGCTGAAACCGTAGGCGAACAGATAGAACAGGGTCGAGGACACCCCGGCGGGGTTGGCGGCGATGACGCCGGTCAGGATGAACCCGGAGTGCGCCACCGCCGAGTACGCCAGCATCCGCTTCACATCGTTCTGGGTGACCGCGGAGATGGTGCCCACCACCATGGTCAGGATCGCGACGGCCCACAGCACCGGTCGCCAGTCGTCGCGCAGCTGAGGCAGCGCGACGTAGAAGATGCGCAGCATCGCGCCGAAGGCGGCGATCTTGGTGGCCGCGGCCATGAATGCGGTGATCGCGGTGGGCGCGCCCTGATACACGTCGGGAATCCACGAGTGGAACGGCACCGCACCGACTTTGAACAACACCCCGACCAACAACAGGCCGATCCCGATCAGTGCCAGCGGGGTGCTCCCCGAGCCGGCCGCGACGGCGTCGGCGATACCGTCCAGGGCGAGCGAACCCGAGTATCCGTACAGCATCGCCGCGCCGTACAGGAAGAACGCCGACGAGAACGCGCCGAGCAGAAAGTATTTCAGTGCGGCTTCCTGGGACAGCAGCCGCTGCCTGCGGGCGAGCCCGCACAGCAGATACAGCGGCAGCGACAGCACTTCGAGCGCGATGAACATGGTCAGCAGATCGTCGGCGGCCGGAAAGAGCAGCATGCCGCCGATCGCGAACATGGTGAGCGGGAACACCTCGGTCTGCATCACGCCGGTCCTGGTCGCCAGCTGCTGGGCGGCGCTGCCTGCGACCGCCGATGCCTGCGGTGTGAACCCGTCCAAACCCTTGGCGCCGCCCGATGATTCGCCGGCCTTCTGCCGTTCGGCGATCAGCAGGATGCCGAGAATGCCGATCAACGCGACGGTGGCCTGCAGGAACAGGGCGGGCGCGTCCAGCACGACCGCGCCGAGCACCGCGGACCGGCCCGGCGTTCCGTGCAGATCCCTGGCCACCAGCACGGCCGCCACGGCCGCGGCGGTCAGGCCGCCGAGCGTGAGGATCAGCTGGGTCGGGTAGCGAACCCGGCGGGGCGCGAACGCCTCGACCAGAACACCGGCGACGGCCACCCCGAAGACGATCAGCATGGGCGACAGCAGCCCGTATTCGACGCTGGGAGTGACCATCAGCGCACCCCCTCGGCGATCGTCGGTGCGATACCCGGTGGCGGATCGGTCTGCCCGATCGTGGTCAGGGTGTGCTCCACGGCGGGATTGATCACGTCGAGGGCCACCTTCGGAAAGATGCCCAACACCAGCAACAGCGCGATCAACGGTGTCACCACGACGAGTTCGCGGGGTACCAGATCGCGCACCCGGTTCTCGCCGTCACTCAAGTCCTGGTGCACCGGTCCGGTCATCATCCGCTGATAGGTCCACAGGATGTACACCGCCGAGAGCACCAGCGCCGTCGCGGCGAACACCGCGAGCACCGGGTAGCGGGTGAATGTGCCGATCAGCACCAGGAATTCGCTGATGAACGGCGCCAGGCCGGGTAGCGACAGCGTGGCCAACCCGGCCACCAGGAAGGTTCCGGCCAGCACCGGCGCCACCTTCTGCACGCCGCCGTAGGCGTTGATCAGCCGCGAGCCGCGCCGCGAGACCAGGAAACCGGCGATGAGAAACAGTGCGGCCGTGGAGATGCCGTGATTGATCATGTACAGCGTCGAACCCGACTGGCCCTGGCTGGTCATCACGAAGATGCCAAGGATGATGAACCCGAAGTGCGATATCGACGTGTAGGCGATCAACCGCATCACATCGGTCTGGCCGATCGCGAGCACAGCGCCGTAGACGATGCCGATCACCGCGAGGGTGATGACGACGGGGCGGAAGTAGGTCGACGCGTCGGGGAACAGTTGCAGGCAGTAGCGCAACATGCCGAACGTGCCGACCTTGTCCATCACCGCCATCATCAGCACCGCGCTGGCCGGGGTGGCCTCCACCGCGGCGTCGGGCAGCCAGCGGTGGAACGGCCACAGCGGCGCCTTGACGGCGAAGGCGAACATGAAGCCGAGGAACAGGAAGTTCATCACCGCCGGGCTGCCGACCAGTTCGCCCGACGATACCGCGCCCACGATGGCCCGGAAATCGAAGGTGCCCGATTCGAACGCGTCACTGCCCGCGGTCACCACGTACAGCCCGATCACCGCCGCCAGCATGACGAGCCCGCCGAACAGGTTGTACAACAGGAACTTCACCGCCGCGCGTGAGCGGTTCTCGCCGCCGAAGCCTCCGATGAGAAAGTACATCGGGATCAGCATGGCCTCGAAGAACACGTAGAACAGCAGCACATCGAGGGCCACCAGGGACATGAACACCATGCCCTCGACGGCCAGGATCAGCGCCAGGTAGGCCTGCACGGACCGGCCGGCCAGCCCGGACTGGCCGGCCGCATCGTTCCATCCGGCGACGATGAGCAGCGGCACCAGCACCGCGGTGAGCACCACCAGCGCCAGCGCGATACCGTCCACGCCGAGGATGTAGCCGGTGCCGAAAGACGGTATCCACCGGTGCGATTCGACGAACTGATACTGCTCACCGGACGGTTCGAAGCCGACGCCGATCACTGCGGTCAGACCCAGCGCCGCCAGCGAGACGACCAGGGCCAGCCACTTGGCCAGCACCCGCTGCGCGGCAGGCAGCAGGATCACCACCGCGGCCCCGACGATCGGGATCGCCCACAGTGCCGTCAGCCACGGAAACGAATTCACCACAGTCGCACCGCCAGGATCGCCGCCACCATCAGGGCGGCGCCGCCGAGCATGGACAGTGCGTAGGACCGGGCGAAGCCGGTCTGCAACTGCCGCAGACCATCCGACGTCCGGCTCACCAGCGCCGCCAACCCGCTCGCGGCGCCGTCGACGCCCTTGTCGTCCGCCGTCACCAGAGCCGCGGTCAAGGTTTGGCCACCCCGCATGAACACCGCCTCGTTGAACGCATCGCCATAGAGATCCCGGCGGGCGGCGACAGTCAGCGCCGACCCGTCGGGCACATCGGCCGGGACCGGCCGATGCGCATACATCCGGTACGCCACCGCGATACCGGCCGCGACGACCGCCAGCACCAGGATGGTGACCACCCAGGCCGGGACCGCGTGGTGGGCCTCGTGCGCCCCGACCACGGGTTCCAGCCAGTGCGACAGGGTGCCGCCGATCGCCAGGGCGCCGCCCGAGACCACCGATCCGACCGCCAGCAGGATCATCGGCCAGGTCATCACGGCAGGCGATTCGTGGGGATGCGCCCCAGCCTTCCCCGTCGCTTCGCTCGCCCCAGCGTCAGCGTCCCAGCGCCGCTCACCGAAGAACGTCATCAGCATCACCCGGGTCATGTAGAACGCGGTGATCCCGGCTCCCAGAATGGTTGCGCCGCCAAGGATCACCCCGCGCGCACCGCCCGCGCCAAGGGCGGCCTCGATGATCCCGTCCTTGGAGAAGAAGCCGGCGAGCGGCGGTATGCCGATGATCGCGAGATAGCCGAGGCCGAAGGTGGCGAACGTGATGGGCAGCACCTTGCGCAGACCGCCGTAGCGGCGCATGTTCACTTCGTCGTCCATCGCGTGCATGACCGAACCGGCGCCAAGGAACAGGCCGGCCTTGAAGAAGCCGTGGGTCAGCAGGTGCATGATCGCGAAGGCGTAGCCTGCCGGACCGAGCCCGGCGGCCAGCACCATATAGCCGATCTGGCTCATCGTGCTGGCCGCGAGCGCCTTCTTGATGTCGTCCTTCGCGCAGCCGATGATCGCCCCGAACAGCAACGTCACCGCGCCGACGACGACGACGCCGGTCTGCGCGGTGGGTGCCAGATCGAAGATCGGTCCCGACCGCACGATCAGGTAGACGCCCGCGGTCACCATGGTGGCCGCGTGGATCAGCGCTGACACCGGCGTCGGGCCCTCCATCGCGTCCCCCAGCCACGATTGCAGCGGCACCTGCGCGGATTTACCGCACGCCCCGAGCAACAGCAGCAGGCCGATCGCGGTCAGCGTGGTTTCGCTCACCGCCGGGGCCGCGGAGAACACCCCGGCGAACGAGATCGACCCGATCGAGGCGAACATGATCATCAGCGCGATCGCCAGGCCCATATCGCCGACCCGGTTGACGACGAACGCCTTCTTGGCCGCGGTGGCCGCCGACGGCTTATGCGACCAGAAGCCGATCAGCAGGTAGGAGGCCAGGCCCACACCCTCCCACCCGGCGTAGAGGCCCAGGTAGTTGTCGGCCAGCACCAGCAGCAGCATGGCCGCCAGGAACAGGTTCAGATAGGCGAAAAACCTTCTCCGGTCGGGATCGTGCGCCATATAGCCGACCGAATAGATGTGGATCAGTGAACCGACACCGGTGATCAACAGCACGAAACACACCGACAACTGGTCGAGTTGCAGGCCGAAGTCGACCTGCAGACCGGCCACCGGCACCCAGGAGAACAAGGTTTCCCCGACCGCGCGGTCCGCCCCGCCGCGGCCCAGCATCTCGGCGAACAGGATCACCCCGACGACGAAGGAACCCAGCGACGCCACACAGCCGAGCAGGTGGCCCCACGGGTCGCAGCGTCGGCCGCCGAGCAGCAGGATCGCCGCGCCGGCGGCCGGTAGGGCGATCAGAAGCCATATCGGTGTCATCGTGGCGCCCTCAGTGTTTCAGCAGGCTGGCGTCGTCGACCGAGGCCGAATGGTGGGTGCGGAAGATGGTCATGATGATGGCCAGCCCGACCACCACCTCGCAGGCGGCGACGACCATGGTGAAGAACGCCACCACCTGACCGTCGAGCTGACCGTGCATCCGGGAGAACGCCACGAACGCCAGGTTGGCGGCGTTGAGCATCAATTCCACGCACATGAACATGACGATGGCGTTGCGGCGCAACAACACCCCGGCGGCGCCGATGGTGAACAGCAGCGCCGACAAGTACAGGTAATTGTCAGGGTTCACTGTGCTCCCTCCCGTTGGTGGCGACTGCGCGACGCGGCAGGATCGTGCTCACCGACAATGCCGCCTCCGAACCGTCGGGCAGCCGGGCCGGGATGTCGACGGCGTTGTGGCGCGCGTACACACCGGGATTGGGCAGCGGGGTCGGATGCCCGCCCGCCTGGAACCGTTCGATCGCGAGTTCGCGCTGAGTCTTTCGGCGTTCGAACCGTTCTCGGTGCGCCAGCACCATGGCGCCCAGTGCCGCGGTGATCAGCAGGGTGCTGGTCAGCTCGAACGCCCACAGGTAGCGGGTGAAGATCAGCGCCGCCAGACCTTCCACATTGCCCCCGCTGTTGGCCTCGGCCAGCCCGGTGAACCCGGCCACCGACACGTTGCCGATCCCGGCGATCATCAGGACACCGAAGCCCACACCCGCGATCAGCGCGGCGATGCGTTGTCCGCGCAGCGTTTCGACGAACGATTCGGACAGGTCGACGCCGATCAGCATCAGCACGAACAGGAACAGCATCATCACCGCGCCGGTGTAGACCACCACCTGCACCACACCGAGGAACAGGGCGTCCTGGGCGATGTAGAGCACCGCGAGCACGATCATGGTGCAGGCCAGAAACACCGCGGAATACACCGCCTTGGGCGCGGCGACCACGCCGATCGCGCCGAGCACGGCGACCGTTCCGAGGATCCAGAACATCACCGCCTCCGAGGTGGACGTCCGCGCGGAGGCTTCCGCGGCGAGCAGCGCTATCTCGGGGCTCATCGACCGGCCTGGCCGATCGGGGAGATGTTGCCGAGGTAGTAGTCGTCGTCGGTGCTGCCCGGCGCCATCTCGTGCGGCGGCGGCTGCATGCCCGGCTGCAGCGGCGCGAGCAACTTGTCCTTACCCCAGATCAGGTCGGCCCGGTTGTCGTCGGCCATCTCGTAATCGTTGGTCATCGTCAGGGCCCGGGTGGGGCAGGCCTCGATGCACAGCCCACAGCCGATGCATCGCAGATAGTTGATCTGGTACACCTGGCCGTAGCGTTCACCCGGTGAGAAGCGTTCCTCCGCAGTGTTGTCGGCGCCTTCGACGAAGATGGCGTCCGCCGGGCAGGCCCATGCGCAGAGCTCACAGCCGATGCATTTCTCCAGGCCATCCGGGTAGCGGTTGAGTTGGTGACGGCCGTGGTAGCGCGGCGCCACCGGGCCCGGCTTCTCCGGATAGAGCTCGGTGACCGGTTTTTTGAACATCGAGCCGAAGGTGACGGCGAATCCGGCGAGGGCCTCCAGGAACTTAGGCATCAGCGGTCTCCTTGATGACGTTCGGCAGCTCGGGCACCGGGTAGGCGCCCGCGCTCTGTTCCGGCGCGGATCGTACGGTGCGTTTTCGCAGCGACTGCCACAACGCCAGGGCCAGCGCGATGACGACGACGGCGGCCACGCTGATCAATCCGGTTGCCCAGCTTTGATATCCGTGCTCGCGCAGGCTGTGGGTGATCGCGACGACCATGATCCACACCAGTGACACCGGGATCAGGATCTTCCAGCCCATGGCCATGAACTGGTCGTAGCGCAGTCGGGGGAGGGTGGCCCGCAGCCACATGTATAGGAACATGAAGCTCCACACCTTGGCGGTGAACCACAACAGCGGCCACCAGCCGCCGTTGGCGCCGTCGATCAGGTTGAACGGGAACGGCGCATGCCAGCCGCCCAGGAACATCGTGGTGGCCAGCGCCGAGACCGTGGTCATGTTGACGTACTCGGCGAGCATGAACATCGCGAATTTCAGCGACGAGTATTCGGTGTGGAATCCGCCGACCAGCTCCCCTTCGGCCTCCGGCAGATCGAAAGGCGCACGGTTGGTTTCGCCCACCATCGAGGTCACATACACCAGGAAGGACGGCAACAGCAGGAACACGTACCAGGTGCGGTCTTGTGCGGCGACGATGCCCGAGGTGGACATGGTGCCCGCATAGAGGAACACCGCAGCGAACGACAGGGCCATGGCGATCTCGTAGGAGATCACCTGCGCGCTCGAACGCAGCCCGCCGAGCAGCGGATAGGTGGATCCGGACGCCCAGCCGGCCAGCACGATGCCGTAGACACCGATCGAGGTGACGGCAAGAACGTAGAGCACCGCGACCGGGAGGTCGGTCAACTGCAGTGCGGTGCGGTGGCCGAACACCGACACCGCACCGCCCATCGGGATCACCGCGAACGCCATGAATGCCGGTACCACCGCGATCACCGGGGCGAGCAGGTAGATCGGTTTGTCCACGCCGGCAGGGGTCAGGCCCTCCTTGAGTGCGAGCTTGACTCCGTCGGCCAGCGACTGCAGCAGACCCCACGGGCCGACCCGGTTGGGGCCGGGCCGCATCTGCATGCGCCCCAGCACTTTGCGCTCGATCAGGATCGCCGCCAACACGGTCAGCAGCAGGAATACGAAGACCCCCAGCGCCTTGGCCAGGATGAGCCACCACGGGTCGTGCCCGAACAGGGTCGGATCGGGATAGGTCACACGTCGGCCCTCCCGATCGACACCACGGCGCCGACGCCGACGCCGAGTTGGCCGTGCACCGCCGAACCGGGCGAGTTCATCGGTACCCAGACCACCCGGTCGACCATCTCGGTCACGGCGAGCGGCAGGATGATCGCGCCACGGTCGGCGCTCACGGTGACCGGATCGCCGTCGGCGGCACCGATCTCGGCGGCGGTGGCGGCCGACATCCGCACCACGGGGACGGGCGCGGTTCCGGCCAGGTGGGGTTCACCATCCTGCAGCCTGCCGGTGTCGAGCAGCATGCGCCAGCTGGCGAGCACGGCCTGGCCGGTGCCAGGGGCCACCGGCGTCACCGGCGCGGCCGACGGCGCGGGCGGGCGTTGCCCGGTCCAGGTGCCGAGAAGGTTCATCTCGGTGTCGGCGGCCTCGGCGGTCGGCAGGCCCAGATCGATGCCGATCTCGTCGGCCAGGTAGTGCAGCACGCGCAGATCCGGGATCGCATTGGTGTTCAGCGACGGCTGGAACGGCCGAACCCTGCTCTCCCAGTTGAGGAATGCGCCGGCCTTCTCCACCACGGGCGCCACCGGGAACACCACGTCGGCCAGTTCGGTGACGGGGCTTTGGCGCAGCTCCAGGCTGACCACGAACGGTGTCATGGCCAGTGCGGCGAGTGCGGCGTCGGGGTCGGGGAGGTCGGCGACGTCGACCCCGCCCACCACGAGCGCCGCGAGCCGGCCCGCTCCGGCGGCGGCCACGATGCCGTCGGTGTCGCGGCCGGGGGTGTCGGGCAGCTCCCCGGAGTGCCAGGCCTCGGCGGTCTGCTCCCTGGCGGCCGGATCGGTGACCGGGCGGCCGCCGGGCAGCAGGTTGGGCAGGGCCCCGGCCTCAACGGCGCCCCGCTCGCCGGCCCGGCGCGGAATCCAGGCCAGCCGTGCGCCCGTCGTCGCGGCCAGCCTCGCGGCCGCCGAAAGGGCACCGGGTGATCCGGCCAGCCGTTCGCCGACGAGGATCACCGCACCCGGCCGCTGCAACGCCTCGTGGGTGGCCAGCCCGTCGAGGGCGGCCGCTTCGGCACCGGGGGCGGTGGCGATCAGGGTGCCGGCCATCTTGGTCAGGCCGCGGGTGGCGAACGGCGCCACCGCGAGCACCCGCACACCGTTCTTGCGGGCCGCCTTGCGCAGCCGCAGGAACACGATCGGCGATTCCTCTTCGGGCTCGAAGCCCGCCAGCAGCACGGTCGGGGTGTGTTCGAGCTCGGCGTAGCGCAGCGCCGTCGGCCGTCCGGCCACGTGTGCGGCGAGGAAGTCGGCCTCCTCCGCCGAGTGCGCACGGGCGCGGAAGTCGATGTCGTTGGTGTTGAGCACCATTCGGGAGAACTTCGCGTAGGCGTAGGCGTCCTGTACGGTGCACCGGCCACCCACCAGCACACCGGTCCCGCTGCCCGCGGCCAGCAGCCCGGCACCGGCGACGGTCAGCGCCTCCGACCAGGACGCCGGGCGCAGGGTGCCGTCGTCGTCGCGGACCAGGGGTGTGGTGATCCGGTCGCCGACGGTCGGGTAGGTGAACGCCCACCGCCCCTTGTCGCAGTTCCATTCCTCGTTGACCTCGGGATCGTCACCGGCCAACCGGCGCAGGACTTTTCCGCGCCGGTGGTCGGTGCGCTGGGCGCAGCCGGACGCGCAGTGCTCGCAGACGCTGGGGCTGGACACCAGGTCGAACGGGCGGGCCCGGAACCGGTATGCCGTGCCGGTGAGCGCACCCACCGGACAGATCTGCACGGTGTTGCCGGAGAAGTAGGACTGGAACGGCTCGTCCGGAGCGATTCCGACCTGTTGCAGCGCACCGCGTTCCAGCAACTCGATGAACGGGTCGCCGGCGATCTGGGACGAGAACCGGGTGCAGCGGGCACACAGCACGCAGCGTTCGCGGTCCAGCAGCACCTGAGCGGAGATGTTAATCGGTTTGGGGTAGGTGCGTTTGACGTCGTCGAACCGGGTCTCCGGGCGGCCGTTGGACATGGCCTGGTTCTGCAGCGGGCATTCGCCGCCCTTGTCGCAGATCGGGCAGTCCAGCGGGTGGTTGATCAGCAGCAGTTCCATCACGCCGCGCTGGGCCTTGTCGGCCGCCTCGGAACTGAACTGGGTGCGCACCACCATGTCCGGGGTGACCGTCGTGGTGCAGGAGGCCATCGGCTTGCGCTGGCCCTCGACCTCGACCAGGCACTGCCGGCACGCACCGACCGGGTCGAGCAGCGGGTGGTCGCAGAACCGGGGGATCTGGATGCCCATCAACTCGGCGGCGCGGATCACCAGCGTGCCCTTGGGAACCGTGACCTGATCGCCGTCGACGGTCAGCGACACCATCTCCAGCGGTGGGGTGTCCTTGGTCGGTTCGGCCAGCGTCATGCACGTCCCCCTTTTCTTGCGCGAGCAGACGCGTAGGTACCCGAAATGCCCGTAAACCGGGTACCTGCGCGTCTGCTCGCGGTGAGAAGCATCTACGCACCCACCCCTTCGGCGGCCATCAGCGTCGAGGCGTGCGGATCGAACGGGCAGCCGCCGGACAGGTGCGCCACGTATTCGTCGCGGAAGTACCTGATCGAGGACATGATCGGGCTGGCCGCGCCGTCACCCAGGGCGCAGAACGACTTTCCGAAGATCCCGTCGGCGATATCGAGCAACTTGTCGATATCGGCCTGGGTGCCAGAACCGGATTCCAGCCGGGCGTAGATCTGGGCCAGCCAATAGGTGCCCTCACGACACGGTGTGCACTTCCCGCAGGATTCGTGGGCGTAGAACTCCGTCCAGCGTCGCACCGCCCGCACCACACAGGTCGTCTCGTCGAAGATCTGCAGGGCTTTGGTGCCCAGCATCGAGCCCACCGAGGCCATACCCTCGTAATCCAAAGGCACGTCGAGGTGTTCGCCGGTCAGCAGCGGGGTCGAGGATCCGCCAGGGGTCCAGAACTTGAGGGTGTGCCCGGTACGCACCCCGCCCGCGTAATCGAGCAGCTCCCGCAGCGTGATGCCCAGCGGCGCCTCGTACTGGCCGGGCCGGTTGACGTGGCCGGACAGCGAATACAACGTGAAACCGGGGGACTTCTCCGATCCCATCGAACGGAACCAGTCCACCCCGTTGACCATGATCGGCGGCACACTGGCGATGGATTCGACGTTGTTGACCACGGTCGGGCAGGCGTACAGACCGGCGACCGCGGGGAACGGCGGGCGCAGCCGGGGCTGCCCACGACGCCCCTCCAGGGAGTCCAGCAGCGCGGTCTCCTCGCCGCAGATGTAGGCGCCCGCACCGGCGTGCACGATCACATCGAGGTCGAATCCCGAGCCCAGGATGTCGGTGCCCAGATATCCGGCCTGGTACGCGTCGGCCACCGCGGCCTGCAACCGGCGCAGCACCGGTACCACCTCACCGCGCACATAGATGAACGCGTGGCGCGCGCGGATCGCGTAGGCGGCGATGATGACGCCCTCGATCAGGAAGTGCGGCGTGGTCAGCAGCAGCGGGATGTCTTTGCAGGTGCCGGGTTCCGACTCGTCGGCGTTGACCACGAGATAGTGCGGCTTGGCGCCCGCGCCGTCCTCGCCCTGGGCTTTCTGGTCGCTCCGCGGGCTTCGCTCCTGCGGGATGAACGACCATTTCGTCCCGGTGGGGAAGCCCGCGCCGCCGCGCCCGCGCAGACCCGAATCCTTCACCTGCGCAATCACATCGTCGGGGCTCATGGACAACGCCCGCTGCAGGCCCCGGTAGCCGTCGTGGCGGCGGTAGGTGTCCAGCGTCCACGGCTCGGGCTCATCCCAGAACCTGCTCAGTACCGGTGTCAGGGGCGTCATGGCTTCGACTCCATTGCGCCCGGGTCGGTTTCGGGGGTGCCCGGTTTGGTGGGCACCGTGGCCGACGGGCCCGGTGCGGGCTGGTCCCGGCTGGAATCGATGGCGGCGGGCTGGCTGCCCTGGGCCGGCCCACCCGACGGCGCCGACCCACCGGCCGGCGAATCCGGGGCGGACATGCCGTTCTCGTGCGCCCGCCGCAACCCGGCCAGGGTGGCTTCGCCGGGCGCGCCACCCGGGGTGCGCGGATCGCCCAGCCCGGCCAGGGTTCTGGCGGTTTCGCGGAAGGTACACAGCGGAGCCCCCCGGGTCGGTGCGGGTGGCGTTCCGCTGCGCAGCCCGTCCACCAGATCCCGTGCCGACGAGGGAGTCTGGTTATCGTAGAACTCCCAATTGACCATCACCACCGGCGCGTAGTCGCAGGCGGCATTGCACTCGATGTGCTCGAGGGTGACCGTGGCCTCTCCGCCAGCGGAGTCGGTGGTCTCCCCGGCATGGATGTCCAGATGATCCTGCAGCGCATCCAGGATCGCGTCGCCGCCCATGATCGCGCACAGCGTATTGGTGCAGACCCCGACCAGGTAGTCGCCGGTCGGGGTGCGCCGGTACATCGAGTAGAACGTCGCCACCGCCGCGACCTCAGCATCGGTCAGGCCCAGCAGCTTTGCGCAGAAGCCGATCCCGGCCGGCGTCAGGCAACCGTCCTCGGCCTGCACCAGATGCAGCAGCGGCAACAGGGCCGAGCGGGCATCGGGATAGCGCGCGGTGATCTGCTCTGCCTCGGCCCGCAGCCGGGTCGTCACCTCGTCCGGATACGCCGCGGGCCCGTTGATCGGCGGGCCCGCTTCATCGGGGCGTTGCCCCAGTTCCAGGAAGACTTCGCTCACCTGGACCTTCTCTCTTCGCACAAGAAGCTCATCATCTGTCTACCCCGCCCATCACCGGGTCGATCGACGCCACCGCGGCGATCGCGTCGGCCACCATTCCGCCCTCGCACATGGCCGCCACCGCTTGCAGATTGGTGAACGACGGGTCGCGGTAGTGCACCCGGAACGGCCGCGTGCCGCCGTCGGAGACCATGTGCACGCCGAGTTCGCCGCGGGGGGACTCGACCGCGACGTAGACCTGTCCGGCCGGCACCCGAATGCCTTCGGTGACGAGCTTGAAGTGGTGGATCAGGCCTTCCATCGAGCGGCCCATGATCTTGGCGATGTGTTCGGGGGAGTTGCCAAGCCCGTCCGGCCCGAGCTTGAGATCGGCCGGCCAGGCGAGTTTTTTGTCGGCGATCATCACCGGGCCGGGGCCGAGCCGCTCGAGCCGGTCGGCGCACTGTTCGACGATCTTGAGGGATTCCCGCATCTCCTTGACCCGGATCAGATACCGGCCGTAGGAGTCACAGCGGTCATCGGTGATGACGTCGAAATCGTAGGTCTCGTAGCCGCAGTAGGGCTGCGACTTGCGAAGGTCATGGGGCAGGCCGGTGGAGCGCAGCACCGGACCGGTGATACCCAGCGCGATGCATCCGGTGAGATCCAGATAGCCGACATCGACCGTGCGGGCCTTCCAGATGTAGTTCTCGTTGAGCAGATCCTCCAGGTCGCGCAGCCGGTTCGGCAGCAGCTCGAGCAGTCCCCGGATCTGGGCGAGCCCGTCCTCGGGCAGGTCGGCGGCCAACCCGCCGGGCCGGATGTAGGCATGGTTCATCCGCAGCCCGGTGATCGCTTCGAAGACCCGCAGGATCTCCTCGCGCTCCCGGAAGCCGTAGAACATCGCGCTCATCGCGCCCAGTTCCATACCGCCGGTGGCCAGTGCCACCAGATGCGACGAGATCCGGTTGAGCTCCATCAGCAGGACCCGGATCACGCTGGCGCGCTCGGGGATATCGTCGGTGACCCCGAGCAGCTTCTCGACCCCGAGGCAGTAGGCGGTCTCGTTGAAGAACGGCGAAAGGTAATCCATCCGGGTGACGAAGGTGACGCCCTGGGTCCAGTTCCGGAACTCCAGGTTCTTCTCGATCCCGGTGTGCAGGTAGCCGATACCGCAGCGGGCTTCGGTGATGATCTCGCCCTCGATCTCCAGGATCAGCCGCAGCACGCCGTGCGTGGACGGGTGCTGCGGCCCCATGTTGACCACGATCCGCTCGCCGGCCTGGGCGGCCGCGCTCGACCGGGCCGCGGCCACCACCTGGTCCCAGTCCGCGCCGCCGACGACGACGACGGTTTCACCGCCGTCGGGTGGGATGGTCGATGTGCTCATCAGTTGTAGGACCTCCGCTGATCGGGCGGCGGGATCTGGGCGCCGTGGTACTCCACCGGAATTCCGCCCAGCGGATAGTCTTTGCGCTGCGGATGGCCCACCCAGTCGTCGGGCATCTCGATGCGGGTCAGGGCGGGGTGGCCGTCGAAGACGATGCCGAAGAAGTCGTAGGTCTCCCGTTCGTGCCAGTCGGCGGTGGGATAGACCGCATACAACGACGGGATGTGCGGATCGGCATCGGGTGCCGCCGCCTCCAACCTGATCCGCCGGTTGTGCGTGATCGACATCAGCGGGTACACCGCGTGCAACTCGCGACCGTCGTCGTCGGGGTAGTGCACGCCGCTCACCCCGAGGCAGAGTTCGAATCGCAGCGCCGGGTCGTCGCGCAGCACGCTGGCCACCGCGGGCAGCTGGACCCGGCTGATCTCCAGGGTCAATTCGTCGCGGTAGACCACGACCCGTTCGACCGAGACGGCGTAGCGCTCCTCGCCAAGGACTTCGGCGAGCCGGTCGACCACATCGTCGAAGTAGCCGCCGTACGGCCGCGGTGAGCTGCCGGGCAGCGCCACCGGGCGGACCAGACGGCCGTACCCGGAGGTGTCGCCGGATCCGGCGGCGCCGAACATTCCGTGACGCACCCCGATCACCTCGGGCGTGTCGCCGGTTCCGTTGGTGGTCCCGTTGGTCGGCGTCACCGCAGCAGCCCCTTGAGTTCGATGGTCGGGGTGACCGAGAGTGCGGCCTGTTCGGCTTCCCGGACCGCCTCGGCGCGGTTGACGCCGAGCGGCATCTGCTGAATCTTGTCGTGCAGCTTGAGGATTGCGTGCAGCAGCATCTCCGGGCGGGGTGGGCACCCCGGCAGGTAGATGTCGACCGGCACCACGTGGTCGACGCCCTGGACCACCGCATAGTTGTTGAACATGCCGCCCGACGAGGCGCAGACGCCCATCGCCAAAACCCATTTCGGTTCGGCCATCTGGTCGTAGATCTGGCGCAGGACCGGCGCCATCTTCTGGCTGACCCGGCCGGCCACGATCATCAGGTCGGCCTGCCGCGGGGTCGCCGAGAACCGTTCCATGCCGAAGCGGGCGATGTCGAAGCGCGGTCCCGCCGTTGACATCATCTCGATCGCGCAGCAGGCCAGGCCGAATGTCGCGGGCCACAACGACCCCTTGCGCACGTATCCGGCGACCGTCTCGACCGTCGAGAGCAGGATCCCGCCCGGCAGCCGTTCCTCTAATCCCAATTCAGGCCCCCTCGCCGCCACACATAGGCGTATGCCACGAACACCGTCAGCATGAACAGCAACATCTCCACCAGCGCGAACAGGCCCAGGCTGTCGAACGCCACCGCCCACGGGTAGAGGAAGACGATCTCGATGTCGAACACGATGAACAACATCGCGATCAGGTAGTAGCGGATCGGCATCCGCTGCCCGGTGGCACCGGCCGATCCGGGCGGCAACGGCTCGATACCGCATTCGTAGGCTTCCAGCTTGGACCGGTTGTAGCGGCGTGGGCCGATCAGGAGCGCGATACCCACCGATCCCACGGCGAAAACGGCCGCGATCGCTCCGAGAACCAGGATGGGCGTGTACAGATTCATTGCCGCTTGGTCGCTCCCTCGGTGGCTGTCCATGTGAGCTAACCCACAGCCTAGCGAGGTTTGGGGCCTGCGCCACTCATTTTGGTTAGTATCGTTTCGTATTGGAGCAGCACGACGCTTCGCGTACAGCCATGCCGTCAATAGCTAACGGCTACAGTGAAATTGGCTGAGAGATTACTGAACCGGCGTGCGCAGCAGCGACACCACCGCGTCGCCGAGCCGGATCGGATCGATCGGGTGCGGTACCGCCGCCTCGGCGCGTGACCAGTTGGCCAACCAGGCGTCGTCGGGACGTCCGGTGAGCACCAGGAGCGGCGGGCAGTCGTCGACCTCGTCCTTGAGCTGTTTGGCCACGCCCATGCCGCCGGCCGGGGCCGCCTCACCGTCGAGGATTGCCAGATCGAACCCGCCGGCGTCCATCTGCGAGATCACCATGGGTGCGGTGGCGATCTCGACGTAGCTGAGCTCGGGTAGTTCCGGGTGCACGCGTTTGCCCAGTGCGAGCCGCACCTGTTCGCGGGTGCGGGGATTGTCGCTGTACACCAGAATGCGCAGCGGCGCGGGGCCGGACATGGTGCCGATGCTACTGCGTGCGACAGCGCCGGCCGGACAACTCGGTGAATTCGGTTGGGCCGCTTCAGTCCCGGATGAACACCAGGGTGGCCGACGGTGCTGCTGCCGGTCCGACCATCCCGAGCGGGTCGCCGCTGACCTCGGCGAACCCGCCGGTCACGGCCGCCGGGCCGCGGTGCGGATCGGTCACCGTTCCGCCACGTCGGGTGCGGTGAGCAGCGGTTCGATGTCTCTGGGGTCGAAATATTCGTCGATGCGGGTGATCAGGCCGTCGGCGCCCACCTTGATGACGATGCAGACCCGCAGCGAGATCGACGCGCCATTGCCGCCGGTGGCCCGCAGGACGTGTTGCTGGACGAACCCGCCGTCGAAGAACCGCCGGTCGAGCACCTGATAGTGCCGTTCGCCGGTGGCATCGATGAACCAGTCGATGACCCGCAGCGCCCGGGCCCGCGCGTTGTCGCGGGTGTCCCCGGAATGCCAGACCAGGACGTCGGCGGCCCACATGGCGGCGATGCGCGCCTTGTCGCCGCGTTCGATGGCCTCGAACAGCCGGTTGGCGATCTCATCGTGCGCGTCGGCGTCGGTCACCGGCATCGGCCCTCCTCCGGGAACGGGGCTTGACCTCAAGTGACCTTGAGGCCGGACACTGGGGCACATGGACAACACACCCGCACTCTCCCTGTTCGATGAAGCCTACGAGTCCAGGACCGCCCCGTGGGTGATCGGTGAGCCGCAGCCGGCCATCGTCGAGTTGGAGCGTGGCGGATCGATCCGCGGCAAGGTGCTCGACGTGGGTTGCGGCACCGGAGAACACACGATGCTGCTGACCCGCCTCGGCTACGACGTACTCGGCATCGATTTCTCGCCCCACGCCATCGCCCAGGCCACCGAGAATGCCGCCGAACGCGCGGTCGACGCCCGATTCGCGGTCGGCGATGCCATGCGGCTGGGGGACGGCCCGCACTACGAAACAATCGTCGACAGCGCGCTGTTCCACATCTTCGACGACGCCGACCGGGCCAGGTACGTCGCGAGCCTGCACGCGGCGTGTGTGCCCGGCGGGACGGTGCATGTGCTGGCGCTCTCGGATGCCGGGGACGGTTTCGGGCCCGAGGTCAGCGAGGCCGACATCCGCGGGGCGTTCACCGACGGATGGGCGCTGGAGGCCCTCGACACCACGACCTACCGGGGTGTGGTGGGCCCGGCCAACGTCGAACGGGTCGGGCTTCCCGTCGGCACCACGGTCGACCAGCCGGCCTGGCTGGCCCGGGCCCGGCGGATCTGAGCGGCGGCTAGGGATGGGTGGGTACCGCACCCGGGTGCCGCGCCGCGGCCGACATCAATGGCCCACCGGCATCTCTGCCGCACAGGGCGAGGTAGACCAGTCCGGAGACGATCAGCCCGATGACGAAGGAGAAGTCGGCGCCGCCGAGGACCCGTGCTACCGGCCCTTCATAGAAGCTCAGCGAGAAGAACGGCACCATCGCGACGAACCCGGCGAAGTACGCGGTCAGGCCGCGCCAGGCCCACTGTCCGTAGCGTCCGCTCGGATTGAGGATGTCGGCGATGTTGTAGCGTCCGCGGCGCACCACATAGAAGTCCATCAGGTTGACCGCGGTCCACGGCACCAGGCAGTAGCCCATGATGTGGATGAAGGTGGTGAACGCGTCGAGGTAGTTGGCCGGCATGGCGACGCTGAGCAGCAGCGCTGCCGCACCGGCCAGCAGCAGGCCGACCACCCGCAGTTTCCTTCCGGGCTGGACGTGACGGATGCCGTCGATGATGGTCGCGCCGGTGAGCATGGCGCCGTAGCCGTTCACCGCGCTGGTGCCGATCAGTGGTGGCAGCGTCGCAAGCACGCACAGCACCCCGAACCCCGCGAACAGTGCATTACCCGTCGAATGGATGCCCGCGATCGGATCCGCATCGGGGATGTAGGAACTCAGCAGGGTGCCCAGGCAGGCCAGCCACGCGGCCCCCGCCGTTCCGCCGACGAAGGTCCACCCGATGAGTGCGCGGTCCGAAATACGCTGAGGCAGATAGCGTGAGTAATCCGAAACATAGATGGCGTAGCTGATCTGGTATCCGCCGGCAGCCGCGAACTGGAGTAGGAACGCATTTACCTGAAATCCGTCCCTGGCCACGTATTCGGTGGGCAGGTGGATGATCGCCACGACGGTGAAGATCGCGAACATGACCAGGATGACATAGCTGGACCAGCGCTGCACGGTGTGCAGCAGGTCATGCCCGATGATCGCGATCGCCGTGGCCACCACCGCGCACACCACGTACCAGATCTTTCCGCCCGGCAGCATCACCGAGATGGCCTCACCGACGAGGATGAACTGGAAAACGTTGTACCCGACGTAGATACACACCGCGACGAGCATCGGGAAGATCGCGCCCCGCGCGCCGAACTGGGCCCGGGACTGGATCATCTGCGGCAGACCCAGGCGCGGCCCCTGATTGGCGTGCAGCGCCATGAACACGGTGCCGAACGCCATGCCGGTGACCACGGCCAGCAACGACCAGCCGAGTCCCAGCCCGAGCCCGGGGCCGATGAATCCGATCAGCATCGACGGCAGGACGAACCCGCCGTTGAACCAGAACGGGCCCTGGTGCCAGGCTTTGCCATGGCGCTCGGAGAGCGGTATCCAGTCGATCGAGCGGGTCTCGATGCCGCTGATTCCGGCACCGTCAGGTGATGGTGAGGTCATCGGTCACTCCTTTGCAGGGCACAGCGTTGTCGGGATGGTTATCGGTCAGGGATTTTGGGGTTGGCGGTGTACCTCGACACCGTCGAGGTACACCGCATCGACCACGGCCCTGCGCAGTTCGTCGGGATCCGAGCGCGGGTCTCGGTCGAGCACGACCATATCGGCGCGCTTGCCCGGCTCCAGCGAGCCGACCTCGTCCTGGAGGCCGAGCGCGCGAGCGCCTTCCAAAGTGAACAGGCGCAACGCCTCCGAGAAACTGATCCGCTGTTCGGGTTCGACCTGCCGGCCCCAGTAGCTCTGCCTGGCCAAGCAGCACCAGATGCCGAACAACGGATTGGACTGTTCGGCTTCGGCCCCGAGTGTCACATCCGAGCTGGCGGCGGGAACGACTCCTTCATCGAGAATGGTGCGTAGCGCAAGCCGGCCGGTCATCCCGGCATCGCCGAGCAGCATCGGTACGTAATCGCCGACGAAATTGTGCAGGAAGGCGGGCTGCAGCACCGGAATGACGTTGGCGGTCCGCCATGCCGTCACGTCGTCGGCGCAGCCGAGAACGTTTCCGAGATGTTCCACCCGGATCGATCGGTGCCCAATCGGGTCCCCGGCGTCCTTGATCGCGGCCAGCACTTCGTCCTGCGCGCGAGTGCCGTTGGTGTGCACCGCCAATTGCACATCCTTGGACCGGGTGACGTCGATCGCTTCCCGCAGGCGCGGGAATGTGAGGTTGAGCCGACCGCGGTAACCGGCATGGGGTGAGTGGTCGCGCACGTACGGTGTCCGGCTGGCCGCGTTGCGGGACGAATATCCGCCGTCGGCGAACATCTTCACCCCGCCGGCGCGCAGCCGGTGTGAACCGGCGTTGTCGGTATGGCCGGCAACCCATTCGGCGGCCTCCGGCAGCGGCATCGCCGCGGGAACCATGGCGTAGAAGACGCCGCGGGCACGCAGGCGGTCACTGTGGATGAGTCGATCCAGCGATTCGGCGGCTTCGACGGATTCCGTCATCTCGCCGAACGTGGTGACGCCGAATCGGGTGAACCGGTCGTGGTACGCCGACTCGATGTACTGCTCGATCCGTTCGGGCGCCAAGGCCGGGATGGGCAGCATCGGATCGATCTCGGCGACCAATCCTGTTGGTGTGCCGTAGCTGTCGAGCTCAACCACCGGTGCGCCCCAGCCTCCTGCGGCGCCCGCCATGAACCGCTCCACCTCGGCCAGCCGCAACGCCACGGTGTTCAGCACGGTCGCGTGCCCGCCCAAGTGCAGGGCGATCGGTGTGGTGGCACTGACGGCGTCGAGTTCGGTGCGGGTCGGGTGCCTGCGTTCGGCGATCTTCTGGTCGAAGAACAGGTTGCCGTAGCCGACCAGCCAATCACCGTCGTCGATATCGGTCAATCCAGTGCGCAGGGCGTCCAGGACGTCGTCGATGGTGCGTACGGTGGGCACCCGGCAGTCCACGCCCCGCCCGGTTCCCACCGCGAAATGCTGGAGATGCATATGCGGGTCGACGAAACCCGGCAGGACGAGTCCCGGCCCCGCATCGCGGACCGGGATGCCCGACCGTGCGGCCCTGGTGGCCAGGCCGGCATCGCCGACCTCGGCGATGCGGCCGTCGCGCACCAGGATCGCCTGCGCATCCGAGGTTCCGCTGACCGTGGTGATCCGGCCGGTGATGACGAATGGTTCCGCGGGCGTCGTCATCTCAACGGGACCTCCGTACCGTCTCGGCCATGCCGGGTCCGCTGTCGAGGTCGGGAAAGTAGTTGGCTGCGAACTGGATCCGGCGTTGTACCGGCCGTGCCTTGGCCAGCGACCAGATCAGTGCCGAACGCGCGTCGAGCAGGCGGCCCGGCCAGCGAGTGCCGATTTTCCCGTACACCCGCGAGTAGCGCTGCACGCGTCTGGTCACCGGCCGTTCGGCGTGTTCCCAGACCTGTAGGGCCGTGTCGAGGTCATAGCGGTCCAACGCCTGGGCGAGCGCCACGCCGTTGACCATGGCCATGCACGCGGCCTGGCCCAAGTTGGGCGACATGGCGTGTGCGGCATCGCCGATGATCGCCGCGCGGCCTCGGTACCAGCCGGTTGTGGTGATGTCGTAGAAGGCCGCCCAGCGGCCCTCTGGCATATCGGGGATCCGTTCCAGCTGGGAGCGGAAATGCGGGAAGGAACGTACCCAGGTGTCCCGGTTGAACGGCTGTTGCTCGGTGCTCGCGGTATCGAATTCGGGACCGCACAGGAAGATATAGGTCCACTCCGCCGACGACGGCACCACGCCGATCCGGCGGCCACCGTTCCATTCCTCCATGACGACATTGACCGGGTCCTCGGCAGTGCGCGCAATGAGGTGGCGTCCGCACCCGTCGCGCAGATTCACCATTCGATGGGTCAGCCCCAGAGCCTCCCGTACCCGCGAGTGCACACCGTCGGCGCCGATCACCAGATCCGCGGACAGCGACGTGCCGTCGGCCAGTTCCAGTACACCTTGTGGAGCCGCGCCGGCGACCGACGAGTTCGTTTCGATCTCCACCCCGACCTGGCGGGCCGCGTTCACCAGCGCGGTGTGCAGCGTCCGTCGGGGGATCGTGTAGAGCCTGCCGTCGCGAAGCCATTCGCGCTGCAGCAGGCGATGCCGGTGATCGCGCAGTTCGGGACTGCTGATGCGTTCGCCGGCCGCGGCTACCTCGTCGTAGGCGCCGATCACTTCGAGTGCGCGCAGCGCGTTTTCCCACAGATAGATGCCGGCGCCGATTTCGCGCAGCTCACGGCCCTTCTCATGGATGCGGACCGACCAACCCCTTGACGCGAGCGCGGCCCCGGCGGTCAGGCCGGCCAAACCGGCCCCGGCGATCTCGACATGGCCTTTCACCGACATTCTGTTCCCCATCGTCGCTGTGATCACTATGTAGAAACTGAAGTAAGACTTCAGTTCGTTGAAATATAGGGACCCGCGCGGCCGTTGGCAACAGAGAGTTTTTCGAAGCCACTGCGGGACGCCTGCCGGATCCGCACGGCGGTAGCGGGCTAAGTTCGTGGCTGACGCAGGCGACGGGAGGCGGGGCAGTGAAGAAGGCGAATCCGGCACGCGAACCCGCTCTGGGTGCGCGTATCCGGCAGATCCGCCGGGCGGGTGATGTCACCTTGCGGCAGCTGGCAACCGCTGCCGGCGTGTCCGAGAGCTTCGTCTCCCAGGTCGAGCGGGGCGTGGCGAATCCGTCGATGGCGTCTCTGAGCCGGATCGCCGAGGCGCTGGGGACCAACCTGTCGTCGTTGTTCGTCGGGGCCGAGACCGTCGGCAGTGTGGTGCGGGCCGGCGAGCGCAAGCGAATGTCGCATCCGGCCGGATCCCACGAGGACTACCTGCTGACCCCGGCCAGCGCCAAGACCATGCAGATCGTCTATTCGGTGATCGGTGCGGGTGAGGGATCGGGCAAGGAGCCCTATGCGCACGCCGCCGACGAGGAGTGCGTGGTCGTGCTGACCGGGCAACTCGATGTCGGCGTCGGCGCCGAGCGCCATCACCTCGATGCCGGCGATGCGCTCATGCTCGATCCGAAATCCCCGCATTCCTACCGCAATCCCGGGCCCGATCCGGCGACGGCATTGTGGGTGACGTCACCGCCGGTGTACTGACGGCGCTATTGGACCTCATACCCCGGGTGTGCGACCGTCAGCCGGTGCCGCACCAGCGTGCGCAGGCACGCGGTGACGTCCTCGGGTCGGTCGTCGAGTTCGCCGGCCCGGATCGCGGCCGCCAACGCGTCCTCGGTGTCGAACCCGACGGCGGTCAGTGCCTGGCCGACGGCGGCCGGGGCGCCGATGAGCAGCTCGCGTTCGACCATCCGCAGCGCGTTGGCCGCGACCCTGGCATGGAAACTGACCGAGGAGCCGACGGCCTCGCTCTCGCGCACCTCGGTGTCGAGGAATTCGGCCACCGCAGCGACCAGCTCGGCGGCGGTGGGCCGCCCGTAGTGCCCGGTCATGATGCGCCCTCCAACAGCTCCAGCAGGTCCCACTCGGTTTCGGCGACCCGCCGTCCGATGGTGGCCAGCTCCACCGACCGGGTCTGCCCGCTGAGGTGGCGCTCGGCCTGGTACCGGCAGATGATCCCCCAGCGCAGCGTGGCCAGCACCAGCCACCAGTGGATGGCGCCGCGGTCGACGGTAGCCCCGCCCGCGGCCTCATAGGCGGCGACGAAGTCCTCGACGGCGCCCAGCCCGCCGGCCCCGCGGCTCGGTGGGGCGCCGAACCGCCAGGCGCGGATGCAGAACCAGGCCAGGTCCTCGTACACCTCGCCGATGTGGACGAGTTCCCAGTCCAGCACCGCCGCCAGATCGCTGCCGTCGACGATCAGATTGCCCATCCGGAAGTCTCCGTGGACCAGCCGGTCCGGCGAGGGTGCGGGCCGGTGCGCGGCCAGCCAGCGGAACGCCCACTCGAATGTCGCTGTGGTGTCCCCGATCTCGTCGAGCTGGCGGCGCCACTCGGCCAGTTGATCCTGGCGGGCCGGGGCGGGATCGTCGGGCGGATCGGCGCGGTGGATCGCGGCCAGCGCCTGCGCGCACCGGGTCAGCAGGTGGGCCCGGCCGTCATCGTCGAGCCGTCGCGCAATCCGTCGGACGATGGTCTCGCCAGCGATGAAATCACAGATCAGAAACGGATTGCCCAGGGCGGCGGCCGAATTGTCGGCGATCAGGATATGGGGGACCGGCGCGCCCGCGGCCGCCGCGGCGCGCTGCGCGCCGGCTTCGAGCCGCATGCTCGCGTGTAGCTCGTCGGGTGGCCCGGTGCGCAGGATCAGGGCGCGGCGGGCGGAGCCGGTGGCGGCGTCGAACGCCCATGTGGTCCGGCTGGCCCCACCGGTCAGCTCACGCAGGTTCTCGACGGTGACACCGGAACCCAGGACGGGGGCCAGCACCCGCGCCAACGCGGCCGCGTCGGTCACCGCTTGGCCTTGCCGAACCCGAACAGCCGCTGCGCGACCCGGCGCATCTGGATCTCCTCGGCCCCCTCGGTGATTCGGTACCGGCGATGGTGGCGGTAGATGTGCTCGAACGGTTCGTGGCGGCTGTAGCCGATGCCGCCGTGCACCTGCATGGCCCGGTCGGCGGCCTCGCAGACCAGCCGGTTGGCCCGGTAGTTGGCCATCGAGACCTTGTCGGAGACCTCCATGTGGTGGTTACGGTCCAGCTGGGTGGCGGCATAGCGCACCAGCAATCGCACCATCTGGGCCTCGGTCTGCAGCTCCACCAATGGCCATTGCACGGCCTGGTTGACCGCCAGCGGCTTGCCGAACACGACCCGCTCATTGGCGTACCCGACAGCCCGGTCGATGCAATACTGGGCCGCGCCGAGGCTGCTGGCCGCCTGCCGAATCCGGTTCTCGTGCAAGAAGGTCTGTCCGACCTCCAGACCGCTGTCGACATCGCCGAGCACCGCGTCGCCGGGGACCCGGACATTGTCGAGCACCACCTCACCGTGGTCGGTGGGCATGTTGAAGGTCCACCAGTAGAACGGCACGCTGAAGCCGGGGGCATCGGTGGGCACCAGAAACGCCGTGATGCCCTGAGCCTGCCCGGCCGTCCCGGACGTCCGTGCGAAGACGAGATCGTGGGTGGCGCGGTGCACCCCGGTGTTCCAGCGTTTGGCGCCGTTGATCAGCCAGCCGTCGCCGTCGGGCACCGCGGTCGTCTCCATCCAGGTGGCGTCCGAGCCGTGTGCCGGCTCGGTGAGTCCGAATGCCATCGAACGGCTGCCGGTGATCAGCGCCTCGGTCCATTCCCGTTTCTGCGTCTCAGTGCCGAAGCGGTCCATCATGATGACCTGGGGGAAATTCCCGACGATCGACGACTCGTCCTGCAGATCGTTGTGCAGGCCGAGACCCTTGTGCGCCAGATGTTCGCGGATGACCGCCATGTCGATGTTGGTGCCGTCGCGGCCACCGAACCTGGCAGGCAGCCCGTAGCGCAACCAGCCCGCCGCATCGGCCCGCCTGCGCATCTCGTCGAGCAGGTCCTCCCATGCCCTGGCCGGGGTGCCGCCGTTGTCCCAGTCGGTGCGGGCGTATTCCCGCCGCTGGTCGAAGTACTGGATATGTTCGCGCTCAAGTGGTTTGATCTGTGCTTCGATGAATTCGTCCATCTCGGCGAGCAGGTCCGGTAGGTGTTGTGGTAGCGAGAAATCCACGGTGATCCTCTTTCTGACGTCAACGGCCGTACAGGGTCTTCTTCCAGATGGTGGACAGCGTCGCGACGGCATCCGCGTCGCTGATCGGCCCGCCGACACCGGGGCCGCCGACCATCACCACGGTGAAGTTCTCGAACAGCAGCGCGATGGCGGTGGCGGTGTGCTCGACGTCGAGATCCTGCGCGTGCCCCTGCGCCTGGGCCCGGCGGATCGAGGCGGCCACGATGTCGATGCCGAAACGCCGGAACTCGTTCTGCACCTCGGCGAACCGTCGCTGGGTGGCGCCGAGTTGGGCCACGGCTATCATGATCCCGATGTTCTGCTTGAACAGATTCCAGTAGCCGGTAACCACGGTGGTGAAGTACTCGTCATCTTCGGGTGACTGCGGAAGTGGCACCCGCGTCCCGGACGGTGCCACGATGTCATGCAGGAAGGACTCTGCCAGCGCGGCCAACAGGTCCTCCTTGTCGTCGAAATACCGGTAGAACACCGCAGAGGATTTTCCGGCCGCCGAGGTGATGTCGGCCAAGGTGGTTCCGTGAAAACCACGCTCGGCGAACAATTTCCGGGCGGCGAGTTCAATCGCGGCGCGGGTCTGCCTGCCCTTGGGGGTGAGCGTGTCCGACGCGGCCGTCACAGCACCCCCTCGGCGCGCAGGGTTTCGACCTCGTCGGCGGACAATCCGAGCAGACCGGTGTAGATCTCCGCATTGTGCTGTCCCGGACGGGCCGATCCGGCGGTACGGACGCTGCCGGGGGATTCGGAAAGCACCGGAACGACGCCGGGGCCCTTGACGGCGCGTCCGATCCGCTCGTCGAAGTGATCGGCGATCATGCCGCGAGCCTGCAGTTGCGGGTCGGTGACCACCTCGGCGACGGTGTTGATCGGCCCGGCGATCACCCCGGCCTGCGACAGCGTCTCGATGATCTCGTCGGGTTGGCGCTGCGCGGCCCAGTCGCCGATCAGTTTGTCCAGTTCATCCTGATTGCGGCCGCGGGCAACGTGATTGACGAAGCGATCGTCGCCGGCGAGTTCGGGGCGGCCCATCGCGGCGCACAGCCGGCCGAACACGCTGTCCTGATTGGCCGCGATCACCACCCAGCTGCCGTTGGCGCTCTGATAGATGTTCGACGGTGCGATGCCCTCCAGCCGGGTGCCCGACGGCCCGCGCACCACACCGCCCACATCGTAATCGGGAATGGTGGATTCCTGGATGGCCAGGCAACTCTCGGTGAGCGCCGTGTCGACCACCTGACCCTCGCCGGTGACGCTGCGCCGGTACAGCGCGGCCAGCGCCCCTTGGGCGGCGAACATCCCGGCCAGGCTGTCGCCGAGCGACAGGGCCAGCCGCGGGGGAGGGCCACCGGGAAAACCGTTCATGTGCCGCAGCCCGCTGGTGGCCTCGGCGACCGAGGCGTAGCCGGCCTTGCCCGCGTCGGGCCCGGTCTGGCCGTAGCCGGACACCCGAACCAGGATGATGCCCTTATTGTGTTCGCGCAGCACGTCATAGCCGAGGTTCCACTTTTCCAGCGTGCCGGGCCGGAAGTTCTCCACGATCACATCGGAGCGTTCGATCAGCTCCAGGAACAGTTCCCGGCCGCGTTCGGCGCGCAGGTCCAGGGTGACGGCTTTCTTGTTGCGGGCGTGCACGGTCCAGAAGAAGTGGTGCCCGTCAAGTTCGGCCTGTCCCCAGGTGCGCAGCGGATCCGGGGTGGCGGGCAGCTCGATCTTGAGGACCTCGGCACCCATATCGCCGAGCAGCCTGCCCGCGAACGGCCCCGAGATCAGGGTGCCCAGCTCGAGCACCCTGATGCCGTCCAGCGCCCCGGTGCTCATCTCCGGCCCCTTTCTATCGCGAGCAGACACAAACTGGCCCGGTTTTGCCGCCAAAGGGGCGAGTTTGTGTCTGCTCGGCAGAGACGTCTCATAGCGAGAATCCGTGACGGTGCAGCCAATCCGTGCAGATCCCGACGGCCTGTCGCAGCGTGCCGCGCTGATCCGGCCCCGAGTAGTAGTGGTTGGCGCCGGAAATCTCGTACATCTCCTTGTCCGGATGCCCGATCGCCTCGAACAGCCGGCGGGTGTGACTCGGCGTGCAGGCGTCGTCGGCCAGGTTGCCGATCACCAGCGTGGGCACCGCGATATCGGGACCGGCCTTGACCGCGTCGCCGTTGGCGTCGTCATAGCTCCACTGCGACAGCCAGCTGCGCAGCGTGCAGAACCGGGCCAGACCCACGGGGCTCATATTCACCACCTGAGGATCGCCCAGATAGCACTGCCCGGGGGTGCGTTCGTTGGGATCGACCGTCGGATCCAGCCAGCGCGGGTCGGCCATGGTGCCGTGCACGACGAACCCGAACTCGTCATCGGGTCTGCCCTGGGCGGAGAGTTCGGCGAGTTTCTGCTTGACCCACTTGGTGATCCGCCGGTTGCGGGCGATCTGGGCCTGGTGGTAGCGGTCGAGGAACTCCGGCGTGTACGGCGGCTGGTTCGGGTTGGCCGGGTTGTACAGATCCAGCTCGGGGTCGCGTTTGGACGGGTCGTTTTCGTCGAGAATCGAGGCGTCCATCCACTCGGTCATGGTGCCGTGCCTGCTGATGTGCGCGGCGAGCAGCAGCACCGCATCGGCCGGGATCAGGCCAAGCGTGGTGAGGTCGGGGCCGTCACCGGACGGGCTGGACCTCACGGTCGGGTTCTGCGCCTGTTGCTGGTAGAACACCGACAGTGAGCCGCCGCCGCTCCACCCGGCCAGGACCACCTTGTCGTAGCCGAGCCGGTTCTTGGCGTCTTTGATGCACTCGCCGAGATCCTCGACCACCTTCTCCATCAGCAGCGCCGAATCGGTGCCACGGAACCGGCTGTTGCAGTAGATGACATGGTGCCCGGCGCGGGCCAGCGCGTTGATCATCGGCAGATAGGCGCCGCCGCCGATCGGGTGCATGAACACCAGGACCGTGTCCGAAGGCTTTTCCTGGGGCCGCAACAGGTAGCTCTCCAGCACCACCAGCTCCGCGACTCCGCCGTACACATCGCGCACCGCCGAGTTGTTCTGGTAGGCCACCAGATACGGGATGCGGTCATAGGAGTGCTTGACGGGTTGGTCGACAGTGGTCATCAGTGCTGCCCCAGGTCGTTGGCGAGAATTTCGGCGGAGGGGGTGAGCCGGCGGCGGGTGTCGATGGCGATTACCGACCAGTCGACCCGGTCGTACTCGTCGAATTTGCGGCGGGCGCGTTCGCGCGCCTTTTCCGGTGCGCCGTGGTGAACCCCTTGCGGCGCATGGGAAACCAGCCCAGGGGGCATCGGAATCCCGTAGAGCGACCCGGCGTGGAAGAACGCGATCTCGTCGTAATCGACGTTGCGGTGATACCACGGTGTGCGTTCGGTCCCCGGGACGCCTTCGGCGGGTTTGGGCAGGAAGTTCATCACGTAGACGCCGGTGGCCTGCATGAACAGGTGCACCGTCGGCGGCAGGTGCACGCTCTCGGAGGTGATAACGGTGTAGTCCTCGATATTGAAGGTGAACGGGAAATTGTCGCCTCGCCAGCCCTCCACGTCCAGTGGATGATGTTGGTAGAAAAGCGAAGTCGGACCTCCTTCGTGGATCAGCCTGACCTCGTACTCGTCCCTGCCGTCATCGTCGATGGCGGCCGGCTCCGGGATGGTGACCTGCGCCGGATCGAACGGGAAATGCCGGCCGAGGGTGCCCGGCGGAGGCACCCGGAAGTCATCGGTGGCCTGGATCATCAGCCACGTGCTCTCGCTGTCGGGGATCTGGCGCCAGGTGCAGGCCTTGGGCAGGTACACCCAGTCACCCTCGCGGTAGCGCAGCGGGCCGAATTCGGTTTCCAGGAGGCCGGAACCCTTGTGCACGAACAGCAGCAGATCACCGTCGACGTAACGGACGAAGAACGGCATCTGCGCGGCGCGCCGGCTCAACAGCACCCGGCAGTCGGCGTTGGCGAACATCAGCAGCGGACCGGCGTCGGGGTCGGTGGCGTCGGCGGGTTTGAGTTCCGAGGACAGCACATCGGTGGGACGCAGCGGTCCGACCGTGCGGTACGCGGTCGGATCGTTGCGCCGGTACATGTTGGCGGTGCGGCCGACGAAGCCGCCACGGCCGAGTTCGTCGTCCTTGAGACCGCCGATCTCGCCGAGGTCGGCGTGCACCCGTTTCGGGGTTCTGCCTTTGCGTAAGTGGACGAAGGATTCCATGCCGGGCTCCTTGGCGGTGTCGGGGAGGGGAACCAAAAACTGAAAGTGACGTTACTTTTGATTATTGACGCTGACAAGACCCCGTTACAGCAGACCGTCGGCCCGGAATATCCGGTCGTAGATCTCGCGGACGACCGGCTGTTTGCGGAAGTTGTAGTCCATGACGTGCCCGCCACCCGGCAGCGCCGAACGTTTGGCGTCCTCATAGCGGATCCGGTCCTCGGGGTGGCCGCGCAACCAGTCCCGGAACAGCCGGTGCCGGATCGTTTCGGGGCAGTCGGGGCCGAAGACGTGCAGGTTCACCCTCGGATCGTCCAGGCGCAGGCAACGGTGCTGGTGCCAACCGGGTTCGCGAATGGTCAGGCGGTAGCCGATGGCCCGCAGGGGCGGCAGGTATGCCGCCTCGGCGCGGGGATCGGCCACGGTGAGATCGATATCGATGACATCTTTGGCGGCCAGGCCGGGCACCGACGTCGAACCCACATGGTCGAGGTCCAGCGCACGAGGTCCCAGTGCGGCCCGGATGGCCTCGGCCAGGGCGCGGTAGCGCGCCGGCCACCGCGGGTCGTACGGCACGAGCTCGACGACCTCGGGCGGGGGCGGCCCGTCGACCCAGGGGCTGACGTCGGGATCGGGGTCGTGGTGCCGGGTGATCTGGTCCGGGGTCGGCATCCGCCCCAGGTTAGTGGCGTCAGACCATCGCGATCGGCGAGATCTTCAGGCCGATCGACAGTGCGCCCGCGAGCTCGCGGCTGGTGTCGTAATCGAAGATGACGTGACCCGACAACACGTCGACGTCGCGCTTGATCCGCTGCAGCGGGTTTGTCAGGAAATGCGCGCTGGCTCCCGACGCGCCCAGCAGCAGTGCGATCACCGCCTGCGATTCGTGGACGATGTGGGCGGCGGCCAGCCGAGCCTGCCCGCGCTCCTCGCGTGACACCGGATCGCCCGCGCCGAGCACCCGCTCGATCTGACCGACGGTGTCGGCGAGCAGGCCGTGCAGGGCCCGCAGCCGGACTCGGGCCTCGCCGAGGTGGGCCTGGGCGGCCGGCTTGTCCTTCTGGCTGACCCCCTCGTAGGCGATCACCCGTTCGGCGAGGCGCTGCGCGTAGACGTCGGCGGCGCGCTCGGCGCTTCCGAGGGCGGGCATCGCGGCCAACAGGGCCAGGGCGGGCACCATCGGCCAGCGGTAGGTGGCGCGGGTGTGCAGCCGGGCCCCGGGCGCGGTGCCGGAGTAGATGTCGAGAACCCGGACCAGTCGGTGTTCGGGGACGAAGACGTCGGTGACGACGACGTCGTTGGAGCCGGTGGCCCGCATGCCGTCGGTGTGCCAGACGTCGTCGACGCCGATCACGTCGGCGGGGAGCAGGGCCAGGGCCGGGTAGATCCCGGCCGGATCGTCCTCGGCGCCGCACAGCGCGCCGACCATGATCCAGTTCGCATGCATGACGCCGGTCGCCCAAGACCATCGGCCGCTCAACCGCACGCCGCCGTCGGCGGGGACGCCGCGTCCGGTGGGAGCGAGCGGGGCCGGGGCGAGGAACGGGCGGGTGGCATACGCCTCGGCCTGGGCCCTTTCGTCGAACAGCGCCAGCATCCAGTTGTGCAGTGCGTAGAAGCCGATCGCCCACGCGCTCGACGCGCAGCCGTGCGCCATCCGCCGGACGGGATCGAGGATCGCCGGGAAATCGGCCTCCTGGCCCCCGTACCGCGCGGGCACGAGGAGGTCGGTGAAGCCGGACCGGGTCAGGTCGGCCAGCGTCGCGTCGGGGAGCCGACGCAGTTCCTCGGCTTCGGCGGCCCGTTCGGCCAGACGGGACACGAACTCGGCGCCGATGGCCGATTCCACGGTGCTGGGGGAGGTCATGCCCGGAAAACTAACATACTTTTTTGTATGGAAAGTATCTCGGCGGCGCCGGACCATTGCGGCGGCCGGTTGGCGACGATCGGATAACCCTCTGGACACCGATTGTGAACAGACAATGACGTCGGGCATCGGACGGGCGGGCTGCGCTATCGTGTCGCGGAGGCTGTTTTCGCAGCTAAAGGGTCTGCGCGGGGTCGCTGAACGACGGCGTCCCCACTATTTATTCCCGGCGAGTATGTGGCCGTTCGGCGCGCGGCGAGTTTTCTCTTATTGCAGCGCCATGATTTACTCAAGGCGCAACAACTGAATTCTCTCGGTCCGCTCTCTGAGGCACCGGGCTCTGTCGAGCGGGCGCGACCACGCGGCGAAACGAATCGCCGCGGGTCGCTTGATGATTTCTGATCGCGCCCTTGGCGCAATTGACCGGAAGACGGATGGACTCGCAGTATGACCTTCATTGACAAGATTCGTGGCCGTTGGGCGCGCCGGATATCGGTCGCGGCTATGGCAGCCGTGTTGCTGCCTGGCTTGATCGCCGTAGCCGGCGGATCGGCAACCGCGGGAGCCTTCTCCCGTCCGGGCCTGCCGGTCGAGTACCTGATGGTCCCGTCGCCGTCGATGGGCCGCGACATCAAGATCCAGTTCCAGAGCGGTGGCGACGGCTCGCCCGCCGTCTACCTGCTCGACGGCCTGCGGGCGCAGGACGACTTCAACGGCTGGGACATCAACACCCCGGCGTTCGAGTGGTTCCTCGACTCCGGTCTGTCGGCGGTCATGCCGGTCGGCGGACAGTCGAGCTTCTACTCCGACTGGTACGCACCGGCCCGCAACAAGGGTCCGACGGTCACCTACAAGTGGGAGACCTTCCTGACCAGCGAGCTGCCGCAGTGGCTGCAGGCCAACCGGGGCGTCAAGCCCACCGGAAGCGCCGCCGTCGGTCTGTCGATGGCCGGCTCCGCCGCGCTGACGCTGTCGGTCTACCACCCCGAGCAGTTCATCTACGCCGGATCGATGTCGGGCTTCCTGAACCCGTCCGAGGGCTGGTGGCCGTTCCTGATCAACATCTCGATGGGCGACGCCGGTGGCTTCAAGGCCGACGACATGTGGGGCAAGACCGAGGATCCGAACAGCGCCTGGAAGCGCAACGACCCGATGGTGCAGATTCCCAAGATCGTCGCCAACGGCACGCGTATCTGGATCTACTGCGGTAACGGCCAGCCCGACGAGCTCGGCGGCGGCGACCTGCCTGCCACCTTCCTCGAGGGTCTGACCATCAAGACGAACATCACCTTCCGCGACAACTACCTCGCCGCGGGCGGTACCAACGGTGTGTTCAACTTCCCGGACAACGGCACGCACAACTGGGCGTACTGGGGCCGGGAGCTGCAGGCCATGATCCCCGACCTGCAGCGGGTGCTCGGCTAAGAGTTCTCCCCGCGAGCAGACACAAAACTGCCCCAAATCCTCGGATTTGGGGCAGTTTTGTGTCTGCTCGCGAAACGAGGTCGCGGTGTTTAGAAGCCGCCGGCGACCTTCACCACCGCCCGCCCGGAGTACCGGCCCGCCCGCACCTCGTCGAGCACGCCCGCCACGTCCTTGACGTCGACCTCATGGGTGATGTCGTCGAGGTGGCGTGGTTTGAGCGGACCGCCCAGCCGATCCCACAGCGCCCGGCGGGGCGCGATCGGCAGCTGCACCGAGTCGATGCCCAGCAGCGCGACGCCGCGCAGGATGAACGGCATCACCGTGGTGTTGAGTGCGACGCCTCCGGTGAGCCCGCTGGCGGCCACCGCGGCGCCGTAGCGCAGCGTGCTGAGCACGTCGGCGAGCGTCGCTCCACCCACGCAGTCCACCGCCCCGGCCCACTGCGCCTTGGCCAGGGGCCGGGGTTTGGCGTCGGGATCGGCGGGCAGCCTGCCGATCACCTCGGCCGCGCCCAGCGACCGCAGCTGATCGGCCCGGTCGGCCTTGCCGGTGGAGGCCACCACCTCGAATCCGGCCGCGGCCAGCAGGTCCACGCTCACCGAGCCGACACCGCCGGTCGCGCCGGTCACCACCACCGGACCGTCATGGGGTGTGGTGCCCCGGTCGAGCAGGGCCTGCACGCTCATCGCCGCGGTGAAACCGGCCGTGCCGATCGCCGCGCCCTCCCTCGGGGTCAGGGCACCCAGCGCGACCAGCTGATCGGCGGGCAGCCGAGCGTATTCGGCGTAGCCGCCGTGGTGTCCGGTGCCGATTTGATAGCCGTGCGCCAGCACCAGGTCGCCGGCCGCGAACTCGGATGACTGCGAGGTGACCACCTCACCGGTCAGGTCGATGCCGGGGACGATCGGATAGTCGCGCACCACGCCGCCTTTGGGAGTCACCGCGAGCGCGTCCTTGAAGTTGACGCTGGAGTACAGCACCCGGATGGTCACGTCACCGGGCGGGAGCGCCGATTCGTCGAGGGTCTCGACCGTCGCCTCGATGCGGTCGTCGTGCTGTCGCGCCACCAGCGCCCGAAAGGTATCCACCCGCTCACCCTAGTTGCGCGAGCAGACGCCAAAGCACCCCGGAACGGGCATTCCGGGGTACCTCGGCGTCTGCTCGGCGAGAGAACTCGCGGCAGGAAGCGCGCTACTTCAGCTGGGCCGAGGACAGGCCGAGCAGGCGCCGCGCCACCACCAGCTGCTGGATCTGCTGGGTGCCCTCGAAGATGTCGAGGATCTTCGAGTCCCTGGCCCACTTCTCCAGCAGTGTCTGCTCCGAGTAGCCCACGGTTCCGGCCATCTCGACCGCCTTCAGGGTGATGTCGCTGGCCACCCTGGCGGCCTTGGCCTTACCCATCGAGGCTTCCTTGGAGTTGGGAATCCGATTGTCGGCCTGCCACGCCGAACGCACCGTGAGCAGGTAGCCGGCCTCCCAGTCGGCCTCCATGCGCAGGAACTCCGCCGCAGGGGCGCTCTGCGCGTGCGCCGGCTTGTCGTAGGAGATCTCGACGCCCGCCTCGGTGAGGATCGTGCGCAGGTCCTCCAGGGCGGCGCGGGCGATGCCGACGGCCATGGCGGCCACGATCGGCCGGGTGTTGTCGAAGGTCTCCATGACCCCGGCAAAACCCTTCTCCACGTGGATCTCCGGATCGCCCAGCAGGTTGTCCTTGGGGATGCGGGCGTTGTCGAACCGGATCACCGCGGTGTCGGAGGCCTTGATGCCGAGCTTGTGCTCGAGGCGTTCCACGGTGACGCCGGGATGCTCGCGGGGCACGATGAACGATTTGATCGCCGCCCGGCCCAGCGACTTGTCCAGCGTCGCCCACACCACGATGTGGGTGGCCCGCGAACCCGCGGTGACGAAGATCTTCTCGCCGTTGATCACGTACTCGTCGCCGTCGAGCACGGCGGTCGTCGACACGGCCGCCGAGTCGCTGCCGAAGCTGGGCTCGGTGATGGCCATCGCGGCCCACACGTCCTTGCCGAGCCGTTCGAGCTGTTCGGGGGTGGCCACCGAGGAGATCGCGGCGTTGCCGAGGCCCTGGCGGGGGACCGACAGCATGAGCGCGACGTCGCCCCAGCTGATCTCCAGCGCGTTCAGCAGCGCCGACATGTTGCCGCCGTTGACGTTTGCCTTCTTGCCGTCGTCGGCCGCGCCGGCGAACGCCTCCGCGCCCGCGAACGAGATGGTCTTGGCGCCCGAGATGCCTTCGAACAGGTTGGCCAGTGTGTCGAGCTCGACGGGGTAGGCGTGCTCGGCCAGGTCGTATTTGCGCGAGATCGGGCGGAGCATCTCGGCGGCGCCCTGGTGGCCCTTCTCGATGACCGCCGCGAGCTTGCGGGGCATTTCCAGATTGATTGCCATGATTAGTCTTTCAGCTCGGATAAAGGATTGACCGCTGGACTAGATGACTACGACACCCTCGGCGACGCCGATGGCCCGCAGATCGCGGTACCAGCGCTCCACCGGGTGTTCCTTGGTGTAGCCGTGACCGCCCAGCAGCTGCACGCCGTCCAGGCCGATCTGCATGCCCTTGTCGGTGCCGAGCCTGCGGGCCAGCGCGGCCTCACGGGTGAACGGCAGACCCTGTTCGGCGCGCGCCGCGCCGCGCCAGGTGATCAGCCGCAGACCGTCCAGTTCGATGGCGATGTTGGCGGCCATGAACGCGACCGACTGCCGGTGGGCGATGGGCTCGCCGAACGCCTCGCGCTCCTTGATGTAGGGGATGACGTAGTCGAGCACCGCGTGTGAGGTGCCCACGGCCAGCGCGGCCCAGCCGAGCCGGGACAGCGCGATGGCCTCCGAATAGTTCTGCGCGTGCTCCTGGTCGGTGACGTCTTCGCCGAGCCGGGCGTGCAGCGCAACCGCCACATTGTCGAGTTCGACCTGGCCGAGCGCGGCCGCGCGGACACCCATGGACGGGTCGGCCTTGACGGTCAGTCCCTGCGACGAAGCCTCGACGATGAACAGCGCCGGCCTGCCGTTGAGCTGTGCCGCCACGATGAACAGTTCGGCATCGGCGGCGGCGGGCACCAGCGATTTCACCCCGGACAGCCGGTAGCCGCTCGGGGTGCGTACCGCGGTGGTCTTGAGTGCCGTGGGGTCGAACAGCGCGTGCGGTTCGGCGATCGCCACACAACCCTGCGGGACGTTCTCGCTCGCGAATTCTTTGAGATAGGTGGCCTGCTGATCGGCGCTGCCCCAGTGGGTCAGCGCCGACGCGACCCCGCCGGGCGCCAGGATCGGCAACGCCAGACCCATGTCGCCGTACGCCAGGGCCTCGGCGACCAGCGCATTCGTGACGGTGCTGCGGTGTTCGGCGATGCCGTCGAAATCCTCGGGGACGTTGACCGCGGTGATACCCAGCTCGGCGGCCTTGGCGATCAGGTCGGCGGGGTGGGCCGCGGCGGCGTCGGCGTCATGGGCGGCCGGCCGCAGGATCTCCTCGGCGAACTCGTTGACGGTCTCGACGATCATCTTCTGGTCGTCGTCGAGGGTCAGGTCGAAGTAGTCGGCACCGCTGGCCTTCAGGCGGGTCGGGGCCTTACCGAGGCCCTGGACCCGCTGGAACTGCCGGGTGGCCGCGCCCGCGGTCGAAAAGACTTGCTTGACACCGTATTTCAGGCCGCGATTGAGCGGGTCACGCAGGCCGTAGCGATCCAGGAACTCCTGGCCGACGATCGGGGTGATCAGCGCCAACCCGATATCGGTCGCTGACCGCTTGTGCTTGTGCAGGCCCACGGCGCTTTCCCGGCCGGGGCGCGAGGGACGGTTTTCGGAGCCATTCTTGGACGGCAAAGTGTTGGTCATCAGCTGCCTCTGTTGGTCGTGGCGACGATCTGACCGTATCTTACTCCGGAGTAAGATCAGCAGCGGGTGTAATCAACTTCACATCCGTCCTAGCCCGGCTCAGCCGGCGGAAAGCCTGGTCAGCACGGTTTCGTGGAGCCGGCCGTTGGTGGCGAGCGCGCTCCCGCCGTGCGGTCCGGCCGTGCCGTCGATGCTGGTGAACCGGCCCCCGGCCTCACGGACCAGGATGTCGAGGGGCGCGATGTCCCACACCTTCACCTCGGGCTCGCAGGCGATGTCGACGGCGCCCTCGGCAACCATGCAGTAGGACCAGAAGTCGCCGTAGGCGCGGACCCGCCACACCGCGTCGGTCAGCTCCACGAAGCGTTCCCGACGGTCCTCCCACCCGGTGGTCAGATCGGAGTACGACAGGCTGGCCGACGCCAGATCGCCCACCCCCGACACCGCGAGCCTGCGGGTCGCCGCACCGAACGAGCCGTAGGAGCCCTGGCCCAGCCCGGCCCACCAGCGCCGCGCCAGCGCGGGTGCGCTCACCACGCCGACCACCGGCTCGCCGTCCTCGAGCAGCGCGATCAGCGTGCACCACACCGGCACCCCTCGGACGAAGTTCTTGGTTCCATCGATCGGGTCGATGATCCACTGTCTGCCGCTGGAAGCCGTTGTCCCGCCGAACTCTTCACCGAACACCGAGTCGCCGGGGCGGGCTTTCGCCAGCGCGGAGCGCAGCGCCTCCTCGGTGCCGCGGTCGGCGTCGGTGACCGGGGTGAGGTCTGGTTTGGTCTCGACCCGCAGATCCATCGCCCCGAACCGGTCCATGGTCAACGCGTCGGCCTGATCGGCCAGCGCCAGTGCCAATGTCAAGTCTTCTGCGTGGGTCGTCATGGCAGCAGTCCTACCATGACAGGGTGTGGGAACTCGGCATACTTCTGTTGATGGTGGGCGCCCTGGTGTTGGTGCTGGCCCCGCGGATCATGCGGCGCCGCGGCGTCGGCAACGACGTGGTCCACGGCACGCTCCTGGTGACCGGCGTGAGCCCGCGGCCCGATGTGGAGGGGGAGCAGTTCGTCACCATCACGGGCGTGATCAACGGGCCGACGGTCAACGAAC